>DASQHH010000487.1:0-7285 GCA_035632195.1 Vicinamibacterales bacterium | reverse complement strand
GTGAAGCGAGAAGGCATCATCCTCACCGCTGACTTCACCGCTCCGGTCAACGCCGAGCTGAAAGTCGGCGCCGTCGAAGAAACCGTGACGGTGACCGCCGAGAGCCCGCTCATCGACACCCAGACGGTGACGCAGAAGAAGTCGCTGACGCATGACCTCATCGACGCGCTGCCGACCGGCCGCAGCTTCCAGAACCTCAGCGTCCTCGTGCCCGGCGTCACCATCGCGCTCGGTGCGCAGGACGTCGGCGGCACGGGCGGCGACCGCTATCAGACACTCGCCGTTCACGGGAGCCGCTCCGATCAGATGCCGCTGGTCATGAACGGTATGCCCTACAACAACATGAACAACACCGGCGGCGGCTACAACACGACGCTGGTCGTCAACACGGGAACCGTGCAAGAGATGACGGTCACGACGAGCGGTCTGTCGGCCGAGGCCCGATCGAGCGGCGTCCTGACCAACGTCATTCCGAAAGAAGGTGGCAACGCGTACCACGCATACTTCTTCGGCAACTTCGCCGGCCACGGTCTGCAGGCGAGCAATCTGTCGCAGGATCTGATCAATCAGGGCCTGACCGCGGTGAACAGCGTCAAGAAGCTGTGGGATTTCAACCCGACGGTCGGCGGTCCGATCGTCAAGGACAAGCTCTGGTTCTTCGGCGGGTTCCGTTACAACGGCGCGCAGAGCTATCTCGCCGGGATGTTCGTGAATCTGCGTCCGACCGCGCCCCAGTACTGCGCCAGCGCGGCCGGCTGCCTCTATGGCGGAACCGATGGGTTTCACCCGGCCGTCCTCGTGCCCGACAACCAGGATTTGAGCAATCAGGCGGTCGGCGGCGACACGTGGACGCGCGGAGAAACCGTCAACCTGACGTGGCAGGCCGATCAAAAGGACAAAATCACGTTCTTCAGCCACTTCAACCAGAGGCTCGTCGACTGCAACCAGTGCAGCGCGACGAACTCTCCGGAGGGCGGCGTGTACTTTACCCACTCGCCGGAATATCTGCTGCAGGCGACGTGGACCAACCCGTACACGAGCCGCCTACTGTTCGAAGGCGGATTCACGTTCTACAACGAGACGTGGATCTTCGGGCCCGAGCCGTCCAACATCAACGGTCTGGGTCCCGACGCGCTGATTTCGAAGACGGACAGCTCGCTCGGAATTCTGTACGGCGCGGCGAACGTCTTTACCACCGCGGCGAACCATCAATACAACATGCGTTGGGCGGCGAACTACGTCACCGGCAGCCATGCATTCAAGTTCGGCGTCCAGGACATGTGGGGGACGCGCAACTACCGGTACGACACGAACCAGTCGCAGGCGTGGTCATTCAATAAGGGCCTTCCGACCAACATCACCCAGTACGCGAGGCCGCTCATCGACACCGAGCATCTGAAATCGGCGCTCGGCATCTTCGCTCAGGATCGCTGGACCATCGAGCGCCTGACACTGAACGTCGGCGTGCGCTTCGACTATCACAACGCGTACGTGCCGGTTCAGGACCTCGCCGCGATTCCGTTCGTCGCGGCCCGCCACTACGACGAAATCGACAACGTGCCCAACTGGAAGGATCTCTCGCCGCGCGTCGGCGGGACCTACGATCTGTTCGGCAACGGCAAGACCGTCGTGCGGGCGAACTGGGCGAAGTACATCGCCAGCGAATCCACGAACATGGCGACGCTGAACAACCACGTCAACACGACCATCAACTCAGCGTCTCGAACGTGGACCGATCGAAACGGAGATTTCGTGCCGCAATGCGATCTGACCATCGCGGCAGCGAACGGCGAATGCGGACCGCTCAGCGCCCCGCTCGGTTCGCTGAACGTCGCCGCCACCTACGATCCGTCGATCACGAGCGGCTGGGGGGTCCGGCCGAACGATCACGAGGTCTCCGCGGGACTGCAGCAGGAGATCCTGCCGCGCCTGTCGATCGATTTCCAGTTCACGCGCCACTCGTTCGGCAACTTCATCGCGAGCCAGGACATCAACCACCCGCCGTCGACGGCGTTCAATTCCTACTGTGTCACGGCGCCGGCTGATCCGCGCCTGCCCGGGGGCGGCGGCAACCAGATCTGCGGCTTCGTGGATCAGAATCCGACGACGTTCGCCACGTCGCCGAACTACGTCGTCCAGCGGGCGAGCAACTTCGGCGACGTCAGCGACGTCTACACGGGTTTCGACTTCAACGCCAATGCACGTCTTGCACGTGGTGGCTTCGTGTCTGGCGGTGTCAGCACCGGACACGAAGTAACCGACAATTGCGCAGTCGCGGGTGTCGCGAGCGTCACGTACGCCGCCGTCGCGGGCGTCCTGGCTTCGTCAGCCGGAACGCTGGCGAACGCCGCGGGCCTCGGCACACCGAGCACGCTCTATTGCCACGTCGCGCCTCCGTTCCAGGCCGACGTGAAGGGCGCGGCCAGCTATCCGCTGCCGTGGTTCGGCGTGATGGCGAGCGCGACGCTCCAGAATCGCCCCGGTCCGCAGATTCTTGCGCGCTACACCGTGAGCAGCGCGCAGGTACAGAACCTCGGCCGGAACCTCGGTCTCGGCACCGCGGCGACGCAGTTGATTGCGCCGGGGACCGAATACGGCGACCGCGTGACGCAGCTCGACGTCCGATTCGGCAAGTTCTTCCGCATGCCGCACGGACGGATTCAGGCCACGATGGACTTGTTCAACGTGATGAACTCGAGCGGCATCCTTGCGCTCAACACCACTTTCGGCCAGGCGTGGCTGCATCCGACGCAGATTCTGCAGGGCCGGCTCGTGAAGTTCGGCGCGCAGCTCGATTTCTAGGGCGCGCAGTGTGACGCCATCCACGAACTGAAATGACGCTCATCGTCGTCGCGCGGCTGCAACGCGGCGGCGATGGGCACCGACAGATCGAAGCGCCCCGCGCGGCACAGCGAGTAGGCGATCAACGGCCGCAGCGACGGTGACCGCAGACCGCGCCGCTCAGCCAGGCCGAAGTACGACGCAGCCTCCCCGTACTGACGCGCAGCGAGCAGTTGCGCCCCGCGCATGTACTCAACGGTGCCCGTACCGTCGTTGCCCGTGGCCGCAATGCGCTGCTTGACCGCATCGCTGTCGAGAATCCACAGCGGAAGCGTGCGCAGCGTTGTTCGTGTCAACAGGGCGTCGAGATCGTCGACGAGGCGCAGCGGCTTGCCTCCTTCCCAGAAGACCCGATTGATCATCGACTGCTCGTCGAACCATGGCAGCGTGGCGGCGAGCAGATCCGGCGGCCACATCGCGGCGATGTAAGGCGAATCGGCAAACGCCGCACGCGCGCGGAGCGGATCGATGACGCGCTGATACCTGGCAACCGCTTCCGCATCCGACGGGTAGCGCGGATCCGAAAGGGAACGCCGTCCGCCGGGGCGCAGGCGCTGGGGAAAGTCGTCGGTCAGAGGAGGCGTGTCTGCGGTCAGCTCACGCAGATACGCCGCGTCGCCGAGGAACGTGGCGCCGATCTGCTCCGGAGTCTCGAACCCGACCTCGGCGAGATGGCCGCGCATTTCGGCGAATCGATCGGCGGCAAACCGCGGACGCGCTGCGCGCGACCCGACGAGCATGAAGTCGAACGGTGTCGCATTCCACAACGAGCAGTCGTCGAAGACGTCGCAAAACGCGCGGATGATCGTGTCCACGTCGGTCCCCGGCTCGGGCCGCGCCACCGGCAGCCAGTACGTGGCCATCCCTCCGTCGGCAAGCCGATCGCGAACGAGCGCGAAGTATTCGCGCGTGTAGATGTTCACTGCGCCGGGCGTTCGAGGCGGCGGCGGCTCGCCCGTGATGAGATCGAATCGCTCGGTGGACGTCTGAAGGAAATGCCTGCCGTCTTCGATGTGAACGGCGACGCGTGGATCGCGCAGCGGATGCGCGCCCTCAGCGTAGATGGTGTCGCTCGTGGCGACGACATCGCGCGAGATCTCGACGACGTCGATCCGTGAGGCTGAGGGGACGTCGACGGCTGCGCCGGCGGTGACCCCGACGCCGTAGCAGATGACGAGGATCCGCCGCAGCGGCGCCTGGTGCATCAGCATCGGCCAGTAGACGAAATACCGCATGTAACGCTGACCCGGAATCGCCGTGCCCGACATCGAAAAGCCGTTGGTCACCAGGCGGCTGTAGACGGGTCGCCCCATCCACTGCTGCTGCATCAACAGGATCGATTCGGTCGGCCCTTCGCGCGATTCAACGACGCGAGAACCGTCGGCGCCGTAGGCCTGCGCGACGCGCGGGACGAACGTTCCCGACATGAGACCCAGAGGAAAACGGAGAATCGCCATAACGGCGACGCCCGCGATGCCGGCCGTCAACACCGTTGCGATTCGCTCTCGACGTCCGTATGGACGCAGGCTCAGCCATGCCGCGAGACCCAGCGCAGCGTACGCGGTCGCAAGCGCCAGCAGTGCGCGCTCGGATCCGAGGGTCTGCAACAGGAAGAATGTCGCCAGCGGTGGCCCGATGGCCGCGCCGATCGTGTTCGCGGCGGTCAGCGTCGCCGCAGCGCCCGCGTCGTCCCCGGTTCCTCGGCGCACCGCCTGTCCCAGGAACGTGAACAGCACTCCGGAGGCGATGCAGGTTGGCAGCGCCATCACCGCGGCAAACCACAAGACGCGTGTCATCGACGCGGTCTGGGTGCCGTAGGTCGCAATCGCAAAGAGACGGTATGAGACGACAACAGACGCGCCCGCGCTGAACGCGACTGCTGGAACGAAGCGATCAGCCATTCCCGATCGCAGCCACCACGCCCCGATCAGTCCGCCGGCCGCGATGCCCGCGAGCACCACAGCAAGGATCGCGCTCATGGCGGCGGTCGTGGTCAGCACGAACATCGACAGAAAGCGAAACCAGATCACCTCGAGCGCGAGCAGGACGAGGCCCGCCACGGCTGAGCAACTGATCGCGGCCGCTCCGGCCGTTATCAGTCGTTTCGACAGCCCTTCTCGTCGCGGCACCGGAGCGGTCGCAGGAGCCCTGTCCCGGCGCGAGGCCGTCAGTGCAATGGCCGCTCCGATGGCGTTGAAACCAGCGGCCATCCACGCGCTGCCGGCGATTCCGAAGGCCGGAATCAGCGCCGTTTCAGCGAGCAGCACTCCGCTTACCGCTCCAACCGTGTTGCAGCCGTACAAAACCCCGAGCAGTCGTCCGAATGAAGCCGGATCCTGATTCCGCAGGGCTGCCACCGCGAGCGGCAGCGTGGCGCCCATCGCGCTTGCCGGTATGAGCAGAAGAAAGAACGATGCGCCGGCGGGAATCCGGTACGCCGTGAGGTGCGGCAGGAGGATCGTCAGCGCAATGCCGCTGATCCCAACTGTCAGCTCGCAGAGCGCATACCAGCTGGCAGGATTTCGTGCGGCCGAGCCGATGCGTCCCGCTATGGCGTTACCGAGCGCGAGCCCGCCCATGAAACTTGACAGGACAATCGCCGCGGCAACGACGCTGGTGCCGAACACCAGACCGGCTCGATCGAACCAGACAAGCTCGAAGATCAGGCCGGCCGCGCCCGAAAACAGCAGCGCAACCGACAGCGGCGCGAACATCGCGGTAACACTACCGTACGGCCGATTGTGCGCGGCATTCGTGGTAGGCTCCGCAACGATTCAGGAGCGAACGATGTCGTCAACGAAAGGCATCAGTCGGCGCGATGCGTTGCAGCTGCTGGGCGCAGGAGCGCTGGCGTCAGCATGGCCGACGCGGACCATGGCGGTGGCGCCTGCGTTTCCGAAAGGCGCGGTCATCCGCACCGTGCTCAAGGACTACGCACCCGACGAGCTCGCGGGCTCGGCGACGCTTTTCCACGAGCATCTTTCGTTTGCCGCGGACTTCATGACGCGATGGGCTCAGTATGCGGCTGAGACCCGCGCGCGGAACGGATTGCCCACCGGAAACCGCGGCGCTGGTGCGGGCGCCGGCGCGGGCCGGGGAACACCGCCGCCGTCGCCGGGACCGTTCTTCATGCAGGACCTTGCCCTGATGACGGAAGAACTGACCGCCGCGAAAAACGAGGGCATTGGCTGCATCGTCGACGGCGGCCATCCAGATATGGGGCGCGACGTCGGGTTCCTGCGGCAGCTTTCGACGCAATCTGGCATGCCCATCGTCGTCGGCGGCGGTCTTTACACGGACCCCTTCTACCCGAAGGACGTTGCCGCCATGAGCGAGGAGCAGATCGCGCAATCGCTGATCAAACAGTGCGAGACCGATCCGGTGGGCGTCTTCGGTGAAATCGGCTCTTGGGATGACATGACCGCGACGGAGCGGAAGGTGTTCCGCGCGATTGGCAAGGCACACCAGGCCACGAACCTCTCGATCTTCACGCACACGGGCATTCCCGGAAAGGCTGCGCTCGAGCAGCTCGATCTGCTCGAGGATGCTGGCGTGAAGCCGAATCGCATCGTCATCGGCCACCTCGGCAACCTGGTCGACACGAACGTGCAGGTGCAGAAAGCGATCTGCCGACGCGGCGCCTTCATCGGATTCGACCGTCAGGGTGGCCCCGGCGACGCGCAGCAGGTCCCGATGGTGATGGCCCTCATCGAGGCCGGCTTTGCCGACAACCTGATGTTCTCGGCCGACATTTCCAGTGCAGCGCAGATGAAGCGCAACGGCGGCGCGGGCTACGCAAAAACGTTGACGGTTTTCGTGCCGAAACTGAAAGCGGCCGGCGCGAGCGACGAAGTCCTTCGCAGCATCATGGTCGACAACCCGCGGCGCTTCCTCGCGTTCGTGCCGAAGAAACCCAGAAAGACGGCATAAGCGCTGCTCGTTGTCCTCTGCGCAATTTGTAATCCTCCTCGATTACGGGACACCATCGATCTGGTCCACTGAGTTGCGATCTGCGACAAGTCATACGTTGTCAATGGGTTGCGAAGAGCGCGGCAAGACCGTGGAGTGGCCGGGCCCTTGCTCCATGGCCGCCGAATGCGTTTGTGGGTTTCAGTTCTGTCAGTCTGTGTCGTCGTGCAATTGAGTGCCAGGGCGTATGCCGACGATAAAGGCAAGGAGAAGGATCACGAGAGCACGGCGCCGCAGCCGGCAGCCAACCCGCGCCTGCTGGGCGTGTTGCCGAACGTGACGACGGTCGATCGCGGCGTACAGGCCGCGCCGATGACGCCCGGTCGGATGTTTCGCGCCACCGCTCTCGGCACATTCGACCCCGTCGTCTTTCCGTATGTCGGCGTCATGACCGAGATCGAGCGGACGTCGAACCTCTCGTACGAACGGCAGTACGCCACGGCGCTCACCGACAACTCCATCGGTAATTTCATGA
>DASQHH010000486.1:0-10800 GCA_035632195.1 Vicinamibacterales bacterium | reverse complement strand
GGACCGCGCGAACTTCAATACGCCCAGCCTGATCACCCACGTTCTGCAGGCCGGCTCGACGTTCCCCGAGCTGTCGCCGACCGCCGGTCAGGTGACCAGCACGTCGACGACGTCGCGGCAGATGCAATTGGGCGTGAAAGTGATCTGGTAATGTGATGAAATCGGCTCCATGCATTTCATCCTGCTTCTCTCAGCCGCTCTCGCTGCCGGACAGGCCGCGCAGCCGCCGGCCGCGCCATCCGGGCCGATGGCGCCTGAACGGTTCAAGGACATTCAGGTCCTGACCGACGTCCCGGCCGACCAGCTCGTGATGACGATGCGCTACTTCGTCATCGCGACCGGCATCCAGTGCAACGGCTGCCATCAGACGGACGCCTCGACGGGACAACTCAATCCATCCGTGGATTCCCGCGGCAAGACGACGGCGCGCGGGATGATCAATCTCGTCAAGACGGTCAACGCCGGCAATTTCGGCGCGCGCATCAACTGCGCGACGTGCCACCAGGGTCGCAATCAGCCGGCCGGCCTTCCCCTCGCCCAGGCGATGACGCCCGAGCAGGTCGCACAGGCGGCCACTGCACGACAACGTGCACCGGCCGGAGCGGCCGGTGGACAGAGCGCGGGCCGCGGCCAGCCGCCGGCGGCGCCACCCGTCGCCGACGTCGTCGCGAAGTACATCGAAGCGATCGGCGGCAGAGCGGCCGTGTCGGGTCTCAAGTCGCGCATCATCTCCGGTACGGTGACGACGCGTATGGGGCAGACGGTGCCGGTCTCGATCGAACAGGCCGGCGACAGGTTCCGCTCCTCGATGGAAGGCGCCGCACCGTCGGCGCGCGGGTTCGACGGCACCGCAGGCTGGGCGAAGAACGGCGACCGCGTCAGCACGCTCAGCGGGATGGACCTGATGGAGGCGCAAGCCGCCGCCGATTTAATGCTGCCGTCGCAGCTCGAATCCGCGTCGAACCTGCAGGGCGGACGAAGCGCGCGGCTGCCGGGCCCGACGGCCGGCTCGACCGTCACCGCCAATCTGGTGCAGCACACGCTGTCCCCCACAGCGACCGAGCGGCTGTTCTTCGACGCGACGACCGGCCTGCTTCGGCGGCGCCAGCTCATCACGCGCACGCCGCTCAACGGCGTGCTGACCGACCAATGGGACTATTCGGACTACAAAGCGGAAGGCGGCGTCCAGATGCCGCACACGATCGTCTTCAACAACTGGAACACGCTCGACACGATGACCATCACGAGCGTGAAGATGAACGCGCCGGTCGACGAGTCGCGAACAGCGAAGCCGAAGCAGTAGCTTTCAGCTCTCAGCTGTCACAGACGCGTCACGTGAGCGAAGACTGCGACCCATTGTCCGCCGCGCTTCGCCCAGCCGTCCGTGTAGCGGCCGCGTCCAGTGCGGCCGTCCGCCATCACGAAGGTTGTCGTCGCATGAATCAGCGCGACGTCAGCGTCCGCGCCGATCACGCGGATGCGCACATCGCCGGTCTCCATCGACCGGAACTTCCCTATCCGTTCGATTTGACGCAGGAACGCCGGTTTGTCGACGATGGAGGCGTCGGGATTCGAGCAGACGAAGTCGTCCGCGAGGATCTCGGCAAAGCGGCGCGTGTCCGCTTCCACGACGCACCGGATATAGGTGTCGTTGAGCGCGGCGAGCGTCTCGAGATCGGACCGCGTCGCGGTTGAGGAAGTCATGGCCGCAGTCTACAGGAACTTCGCGTCCGCGTGTCTCGCCGCGGCCCTCTTCGCGCACCCGGCTCGGGCGCAGGAGCTCAGGCGCGGCGGCTTCGTCGGCGTGCAGGTGGTCGCGCCGGAACAGGGCCCGGGCGTGCGCGTGCAGGCGCTCGTGGACGGCGGTTCCGCAAAAGCCGCCGGCGTCCAGGCCAACGACGTCATCACGCGGATCGGCGACCACGACGTCGTCGACGTCGCGGACTTCGTGGGCCTCGTGCGCGGGCTGCGCGCCGGCGACACCCGGACGCTGCGGATCAGGCGTGGAGGCGACGCGATCGAGATCGCCGTTCCGATTCGGCCGCGGCCGTACGAGCAGGCGCCGGATGCGGACGTCCTGTACGGCGCGGTGTCCGTCGACGGTTCCCTGCGGCGGACCATCGTCACCGCGCCGTCCGCGCCCGGACGCCATCCGGCGGTGCTGTACGTCAACGGCATCGGCTGCTACTCGCAGGAGTCAATCGATCGGACGAGCAACGACGCCCGGCTGCTCTACGGCCTGACGCGCGCCGGCTTCGTGACGATGCGCGTCGAGAAGAGCGGAATGGGCGACAGCGAAGGTCCGGCGTGCGCGAGTCCCGACGCCGATTTCCGCGCGGAAGTGCGCGCCTACACCGCCGGCCTGCGGGCGTTGAAGGCCTCGCCGAAGGTCGACCCCTCCGCCGTATTCGTCATGGGCCTCAGCATTGGAGGCGTCGAGGCACCCCTCATCGCCGCGCAGGAAGCGGTCCGCGGCCTCGTCGTCGTCAACACGGTCGCGAAGCCGTTTCTCGAGTATCTGATCGACAGCCGCCGGCGCCAGATGCTGCTCGCGCACACGGCGCCGGACGAAATCGATCGGCGGATGGCCGTCGACGAGCGCTGCAACCACCGGCTCCTCATCGAGAAGCAGAAGCCTGACGCGATACTCGCCGCAATGCCGGAATGCGCCGACCACATCGAATATCCCGCGCCGTTCACGTTCATGCAGCAGTGGGCCGACGTGAACGTCGCGGCGGCCTGGAAGGCGATCGACCGCCCGGTGCTGATCGTGTACGGCGAATCGGATTTCGTCTCGACGATTGCGGACGACGCGTACCTTGCCGCGATGATCGACGGATTTCACGCGGGCCGTGCGACGCTGAAGGCGATTCCCGGCATGGACCACGGCCTGAACAAAGTGGCGTCGATGGCCGAGAGCCTCGCGCGCACGACGCCGGGCGAGTTCGACCCGGCGATCCTCGACGTCGTCACCGGCTGGCTGCGCGCGCAGGCGTAGCAGAGACCGAGTACCATCACGCCGTGGCCGCTCCGAGATTGTTCGCGCTGGCCCTCGCCGCCGCGGCGTCCGCTGCCTTCGCGCAGCTGACCGAGCGCCCGCTCGTCCGCGCACTCACGGACCCGGCGATCGAGTACGCGTCGCGGCCGACGACGGACGCGGTCGCGGACCTCGCGCGGCGAGTCGAAGCCGGCAGCGTGCAGCTTCCGTTCGAGGACGGCACCGGCTACCTGCGTCCGGTCCTCGACGCGCTGAACATCCCGGTCGAATCGCAGATGCTTGTGATGTCGAAGACGGGCGTGCAGGGGCTGCACACAGGGCCGGAGAGTCCGCGCGCGATCTACTTCGACGACGCGGTGACGGTCGGCTACATTCGCGGAGCGCCGCTGCTCGAGTTTGCGGTGCAGGATCCGCGGCAGGGCGTCATCCTCTATACGATCGATCAGAAGCCGCAGGCCCGCCCGCAGATCGACCGTCCGTCTTCATGCCTGCGCTGCCACGTCGCGTACAACACCTTGCACGTGCCGGGCTTCATCGTCCGCAGCCAGCCCATCGCGCCCGACGGCCTGCCGCTCGGCCAGTTCGGCACGTACGACGCCGACGATCGGACGCCGTTCGCGAAGCGCTGGGGCGGCTGGTACGTCAGCGGCGCACCGGACTCACTGCACCATCTCGGCAACGCGATCGCCGGCAAGGACGCGCCGCCGGCATTCGACCCGCACGGCTATCTGTCGACGTCCAGCGACATCGCCGCGCTGATGGTCTTCGAGCATCAGAGCCACATGACGAACCTGATCACGCGCATCGGGTGGGAGTCGCGCCTGGGCGCGCTGCAGCCGGACAGCGTGCGCGAGTTCGTCGACTATCTGCTGTTTGTCGACGAGCAGCCGCTGCCGGCGGCCATCGTCGGCGCGTCGGCGTTCGCCCGGAGGTTCGAGGCGCAGGGTCCGCCGGACGGCCGGGGCCGATCGCTGCGGCAGCTCGACCTGCACCGCCGGCTGCTGCGATATCCGTGCAGCTACATGATCTACTCGGCGGCGTTCCGCGCGCTGCCGGACGCGGCGCGCGAGGCGATCTACGCGCGCATGTGGACGATTCTGTCCGGAGCGGATCCCGCGCCGAAGTACCGCGCGCTCGAGGACGCCGATCGGCGGGCCGTCGTCGAAGTCCTGAAAGATACCGTCCCCGATCTGCCGCGCGCGTTCACGGCGTCGTAAGCTCGACGCGGTCCGCATCGTTATTCCAGCGCCAGCCCACGTTGCCGTTCTGCAGACGCAGATGCACGCCGCCAATCCAGCGATCGACGCCGCACGCCACGCGATCGCGGCGGCGGGCGAGCACGTCGCGGCCCGCCTCGGTGATCGCGATCGTGGACCGCAGGCTGCCGTCGCCGTCCATAGACAGCAGCGGCGGCGACGTCCGCGACAGCTCGCCGACGAGCGACGCGAGCGCGGAATCGGTGACGTGATACACGTCCGCGTCCTCGTGCAGTCCGAGGAACGCGTGAAACGCGACGACCGGGCCATCGGCCGCGACAATCCGCAGCAGCTGACGCTCCGTGCGCGACAGCCCGTCGTCCGTCCACGGATAGTCCTGCAGGAGCCGCTCGAGCGCCGCGGCCAGAAACGGCATCGCGCGCGTGTCACCGCGGCGCAGACGGTCGATCGGCTCCGGGCTCGGCTGCCGGAACGCGTGCCACGCGCGTTCGGCGAGCGCGTACATGTCGGCCGACACGCGCTGCCGCGTGTCGATCAGCGGGGCGAGCTCCGCGGGCGTGAGCTCGCCGAGGCCCTTGAAGTTCGGATGTCCCGGGAACGCGTCGATGCAAATGAGGCTGACGGGGACGTCGGCCGGGAGACTGCCGCGAATCCACGACAGCAGGTGCACCAGGTTGAGTTGATCGAACAGGTCGTACTCGTACCACAGCACGAGCTCGTCGTAATCGAGGGCCGCGATCGTCCGCCGCCAGACGCGCAAGTCGATCGCCGGATCGACGTCTACTCCAGACGATAGATACTGCCGCCGGATTTCGACGAGTTCGTCATCGCCGACGTCCGGAACGGGGCCCTCGTGGAGCGGATCGCCCCAGATCGAACGCCGGCCCGGAATGCCCGCCTGCTTGATGGTGCCGGTGACAGAGTGGCCGTTCGCAACGTGGAGGAAACGAGTAAGCTGAGGCGACATGTCCCGAGCCGCGCCTGCCGAATGCCCTGCCGGCGAAGCGGTGTCGCTGATTGTGCCAACTTATCGCGAAGCCGGCAACGTCGCCCCGCTGGTCGGCCGCGTCAAGGAGATGGCGAGGGCCGCCCGCCTGGATCTCGAGATGCTCATCGTCGACGACGGCAGCGACGACGGAACCATCGAGACGGTGCGCGGGCTGAACGAGGACGTGTGGCTGACGCTCGTCGTGCGCGGCGGCCGCCGCAGCCTGAGCGAGGCCGTGCTCGAAGGCCTGCGCCGCGCCCGCCACGACCGCTGCGTCGTGATGGACGGCGACCTCAGCCACCCGCCGGAGGCGGTGCCTTCGCTGCTCGCCGCGCTCGACGAACCGAGCGTCGATTTCGTCCTCGGCTCGCGGTTCGTCGACGGCGGCACGACGGATCCGGGCTGGCCTCTCGCGCGGCGCCTCAACAGCCTCTGCGCGCGGCTGCTGGCGCGCCCGCTCGGCATCGAGGTCCAGGACCCCACGAGCGGCTTCTTCGCCATCCGGCGCAGCCGCGTCCTGACGTCGAGCGACGTGGATCCGATTGGCTACAAGATCGGGCTCGAGCTGCTCGTGAAGTGCGGCTGCCGCAACGTTCGTGAGGTGCCGATCCACTTCTTCGAGCGGCTGCACGGCAGGACGAAGCTCGGGCTGCGGCAGCGGATCGAATACGTCGAGCATCTCCGCCGTCTCTGGTGGTATCGCCGCCGGCGCGCAGTGGCGTGACCTCCGGCCTTCAGCGTTTCTTCTCCGCAGCGGTTCGGCAGGTCCGCCCCTACTGGAAGGGAATGGCGCTCGTCGTAATGGCGAGCGTGCCGCAGGTGGCGCTCGAGACCGTTCAGCCGATGCTGCTGATGGTGCTCATCGACGCCATTGTCGGCCGCGACATGCGCCGCGTGTGGGCGGCGGTCGCCGGCCTCGTCGCGCTGATCCCCATCTATGTGAGCGGCAACTTCCTGTTCGAGTACGGCGCGGCGCGCGTCGGCGCCGCCGTCAGCAACGACCTGCGCATCGCCGCGTTCTGGCGGCTGCAGTCGCTGCCGGTCAGCTTCCACCGCGGCCGGGCGCGCGGCGACCTGCTGTCCCGTTTCAGTTCGGATCTCGACGCCGTCGAGCGCGCGATGGCGACCGAGTTTCCCTTCGCGTTCTCGTGCGTGCTCAGCATCGCCGTCGGCGTGGTCCTGCTCTTCACGGTGGAATGGCGGCTGGCGATCGGGCTGTGCGCGCTGCTGCCGCTGGTCGTGATCGGCCCGCGCTGGCTCGGCGAGCGCGCGGCCGCGGCGAGCTACCAGCGTCAGCGCGACGCCGCCAGCGTCATGAGCTCGCTCGAGGAGAGCATCGCGGCGCATTCGGTGATCAAGGCGTTCGACCTGCAGGGCGTCCTCATTGCCGACTTCGGCCGCCGGTTGTCCGTGCTGCTCCGCAGCACGGGGCGCGCGAGCCTGTTCAGCGGCCTGCAGGGGACGTCGATGAGCGGGAGCGGCTCGATCCTGCTGATCCTGGCGATCGCCGGCGGCGCGATGCTGGCCGTCCGCGGCCAGCTCTCGGTCGGCGGACTGGTCGCCATCTTCGATCTGCTCTGGTTCATTGTCGCGAACCTGCACGCGCTGTCGAAAGTCGTGACGCCGCTCCAGCGCGCGTCGAGCGGCATGCTGCGGATCCAGGAAGTGCTCGACGCGCCGGACGAAGTCCGCGACGCTCCGGGCGCCGCATCGCTCGCGCCGTTTTCGCAGCAGATCGAATTACGAGGCGTCGGCGTCCGGTACGGCGACGCGCCGCCGGCGCTCGTCGACGTCGACTGCACGATCCGAGCCGGCGAGTCGGTGCTCGTCGTCGGCCCCAGCGGATCGGGCAAGAGCACGCTGCTCGGACTGCTGCTGCGGCTGCGCGACCCGGCCACCGGCACCATCGCAATCGACGGGCATGAGCTGCGTCAGGTGACGTCCGCCTCACTGCGCATGCAGATGGGCGTCGTGTTCCAGGACAGCTTTCTGTTCGACGCCACGCTGCGCGAGAACATCCGATACGGCATGCCGGAAGCGAGCGACGCCGACGTGGAGGATGCCGCTCGCGAAGCCGGCATCCACGATTTCATCGCGTCGCTGCCGGAGGGCTATGACACGCGCGCGGGCGGCGGCGGCGGCTCGAGCCTGTCGGGCGGCGAGCGCCAGCGTGTTGCGCTGGCCCGCGCGCTGGTCCGGCGTCCCGCCATTCTGCTGCTCGACGAGCCGGCATCCGCGCTCGATGCGCAGGCAGAAGCGGCGATGAACCGCACGCTGCAGCAGATCGCGCGCGGCCGGACCGTCATCTCGGTCACACACCGCCTCACTGCGGCAGTCCCGGCGCGCATTCTCGTGTTTCACGGGGGACGGCTCGTGGAGGAAGGGCGCCACGACGAGCTCGTCGCTCGCGGCGGCGTCTACGCCAGGCTCTGGGCCGCGCAGAATCAGTCGGTCAGCCGTTCGGACGCCGACTTCACGATGGATCCGATCAATTCTTTGTAGGACACGCCCACGAGGCCGGCGAGGATGACGATGTCGCCGAGCTCGGGATGCAGGCCGGCGAGCGGATTCACTTCCAGAAACTGCGGCCGCCCGGCCGCATCGCACCGGATGTCGACCCGCCCGCAATCGCGGCATCCGAGGCGCTTCCACAGTCTCAACGCCATCGCCGCCGCTTCCCTCGCGGTGGCATCGTCGACGACGGCGTAGGTGGCGTGCACCTTCTTCTTGTTCGCGTATGTGTAGCCGTGCGGCTCGGCGTCCCCCGTCAGCGATACTTCCAGCACGCCGATCGTCCTTGCGCGGGGTCCGGTGCCGATCATTCCGACCGTCAGCTCGCGGCCGGGCAGAAACGTCTCGACGATCGCGGGCTGTCGAAAACGCGTTGCGAGGTCGCGGACGGCTGACGCCAGCGCGGCGCGGTCTGGCGCGAACGACGCTTCCGAGATGCCGATGCTCGATCCGCTCGCCACGGGTTTGACGAACAGCGGATACGGCAGCGCGACGCGATCGATCTCGTCCTCGCCCGCGACGACGGCGAAGTCCGGCGTCGGCACGCCGAGGCCGCGCGCGACATGCTTCGCGACGCCCTTGTGCAGCGTCACCGCCAGCACGAGGCCGTCGGAAAACGTGTACGGGATGCGAAACGCGTCGAGCAGCGCAGGAACCTGCGCCTCGCGGGCGAAGCCGAAGAGCCCTTCGGCATAGTTGAACACGAGGTCCCAGCGATCGCCGGCGGTCAGCCGCCGGGCCAGGCTCCGGACGCCGCCGATGCGGTCCACGGTGTGACCAAGCGAAGTCAGCGTCCGGTCGATCGCCTCAATCGTCTCGATGGCGTCGAGCTCCGCCGTCTCTTCTTCGCTGAAACCTTCGCGCAGGTAGTCGTCGCGGAGGTCGTACGTGAACCCGATTCGCACCGGCGTCGGCTATGGCTGGGGATCGGGAAACCGGAAGACGCGCCGCTCGTAGTTCTGCAGGAGGATGTGCTGCCCCTCGCGCGGCAGCTGCGAATCCGGCAGCACGGGGACCTTGCCGCCGCCGCCGGGCACGTCGACGACGAACGTCGGCACGGCGTAGCCGGTGGTGTGGCCGCGGAGGCCTTCGATGATCTCGAGGCCTTTGCTGACGGCGGTTCTGAAGTGCGCCGTGCCGACGACGAGGTCGGCCTGGTACAGGTAGTAGGGCTTCACCCTGCAACGCAGCAGTCCGTGAAACAGCCGGCGGCAGACGTCGAGGCTGTCGTTGACGCCGGCGAGGAGCGGCGTCTGCGATCCGAGAGGGATGCCGGCGTCGGCCAGGCGGGCGCAGGCGCGCTGGACGGCGGGTGTCAACTCGTCGGGGTGGATGAAGTGCAGGCTCATCCACAGCGGATGGAATCGGCGCAGCATCCGCGCGAGCGCCGGCGTGACGCGCTGCGGCAGTACCGCCGGCACTTTCGAACCAATCCTTAGGAACTCGACGTGCGGAATCGCGCGCAGGCGCGACAGCAGCCACTCGAGCCGATCGTCGGACAGCACGAGCGGGTCGCCGCCCGACAACAGCACGTCGCGCACCGCAGGCGTCTGCGCGATGTACTCGATCGCACGCTCCCACTGTTTCGTGCTGAACTCGTAGTCGCCGTCCAGCGATCCAACCATCCGCGAGCGCGTGCAGTAACGGCAGTAGACCGGGCACGTGCCGGTGACGAGGAAGAGGACGCGGTCCGGATAGCGATGCACGAGCCCGGGAACGGGGCTGTCCTCGTCCTCGCTCAGCGGATCGATCGATTCCTCGGGAGTCCGCACGAACTCCTGTTCGACCATGACCATCGTCCGCCGCAGCGGGTGCGCCGCATCGTCGGGATCGAGCAGGCTGGCGTAGTAGGGGGTGATGCTGTTCGGCAGGCTGTTGCGATTGCGCTCGAGCGCGCGGCGTTCGTCGGCAGAGAGATTGAGGATGCGCGCGAGCGCGTCGATACCTTTGAAGCTGTGGCGAAGCTGCCACCGCCAGTCGTTCCAGTCCCTGTCTGTGGCGCCGGGAAAGAACCTCCGGCGGAAGGCTGTCGTCTTGGACATCGTGCCGACCGTCTGCGGGGAGCCGCCGGCGAGTATACGGCCAAACCTATTCCTGCCGCAGGGCGGAAACCGGGTCGAGCACCAGCGCCTGACGCGCGGCGACCAGGCACGCTGCCAGGCCGACGAGGCCGACGCCGGCCGCAACCGTCGTAATGACGAGGGGATCCCGGGGGCGAACGTCGAACAGCATGCCGGCGACCAGTCCGCCGCTGGCGAGGGCGCCCGCGATGCCGGCGGCGAGCCCGATCGCGATGGGCCATCCGGCCTGACGGACGATCATCGACACCACCTGCGCGCGGCGCGCGCCGAGCGCCACGCGGATGTTCATCTCGCGGCGCCGCTGCGACACGCCGTACGACGTCAACGAGTAGACGCCGAGCGTCGCGATGAACAGCGCCACGGCGCCGAACGCGGCAAAGAGACGCATCTGATAGCGCCGCGCGGCGACGGACGCATCGACCAGCTGCTCCATCGGCCGCGCGTCGCCGATGGCGATCTCCGGGTCGATGTCGTGAATCGCGCGCCGGACGCCGGGCATGAGCGGCCCGGCGTCGCCGGCGGTCTTCACGAGCAGCGACGTCGAGCTGCGCGTGCGCCACCAGTACGGCAGATACACCATCAGCGGCGGCGTCTGGTCGAGCGCGGTCACACGGGCGTCGGCAGCGACGCCCACGACCTCGAATCCGGCTTCGCCCTGAATGTCGCGGCTGAAACGGCGGCCGATCGGATCCTCGCCCGGCCAGAGATGGTTCGCTGTCGGCTCCGTAATCACCGCGGGCATCGGCTTCCCGTTGCCGCGATCGGCTTCCGTGAACGGGCGGCCGCGCAGCAGGGCGATGCCCATCGTGCGGAAGAAGTCGGTGCCGACGAAGCGGAAGTTGGCGGACGGCTGCGACGACCGCGGCAGCGGACTCCCCTCGGGCGCGATCGCGTTGACGATGCTGGACCCGGTCAGCGGCGGCGTCGAGAGCGCCGACGCGCTCGTGACGGCGGGCAGGGCGCGCATCGCACCGACCATCCGGTCGTACGTCGTCAGGCGCAGGC
>DASQHH010000485.1:0-2807 GCA_035632195.1 Vicinamibacterales bacterium | reverse complement strand
CTGCGGCACGTGCAGCAAATGCCGCGAGCGTCATGACGCCTTCATCGAGGCGGGCATCGAGGATCCGACGGCCTATGCCGATCATCGCTTCGTCGACGCGTGAGGCGGCGGCCGCCGTCGCGATGGCGACGGCCCTCGCGGCGCCGCCGTCGCCGCCCGCGCAGACGCCCGCGCCGGACGTCGCGATGGTCCTCTCGCGCGTGGGCGATCGCGTCGCCGAGTACTACAGACGCGGCCAGAGCATCGTGCTCCGTGAAAAGGCGACGATGCTGGAGATCGGCCATGACTTCGGCTCGATGGGATTCGCGCGGGTGACGGAGTACGAACTGCACATCGAGCCGTCCGCCGACGGCGACACGCCCGGCGGCAACATCGTCCGCGAGCTGATCAAGATCAACGGTCGCCCTCCGAGGCCCACCGACAGGAAGGATCGCAACGGCTGTACCGACGACAATCCCGTATCGCCGGAGCCCCTCGCATTCCTGCTGGCCGCCAATCGCGGCGAATACCGCTTCACCTTCGCCGGGTTCGGGAAAGGCAAAGATCGCAACGCGCTGCTCGTCGACTTCGCGAGCACACAGCCCGAAGGCGACGGCAAACTCGTCGAGGATCCGAACGGGCACCCGGACTGCTTCAGCTTTTCCATCCCCGTCATCATGAAGGGCCGTCTCTGGATCGACGCGGAGACGTTCGACGTGATTCGCCTCGAGCAGCACATCTCGGGACCGGGCGACATCCGCGTGCCTGTCGAGCAGCAGCGGAAGCACAATCTGCCCGGCTTCATCGTCATCGAGCGCCACGACACCACCATCCGCTACGGGAAGGTGAGCTTCAAGGATCCCGAGGAGACGCTCGTGCTGCCGGAATCGATCGAAACGGTGCTGCTGGTGCGCGGAGGACTGCAGTCGATCAGGAAGCGGCAGGACTTCTCCGACTACCGCCGCTTCCTCACGGGCGGGCGCATCGTGAAGTAGGACATTGCCCTACGAGCGGCGCAGGGTAATCGAGCCGTCGCCGGTACGGATGCGCACCGTCTTGCCGCCGGAGCCCAGTCGCCCCCGCACGGTGCTGCGCCTTCGAGAATGACGTTCGCTCTCGTCTGAGGGCGCTTCGGTCAGCCCGACGTCGTCGACGTGGACGCCGCCGTCGCCAGTGTGCGCATCGAGTTCGCCGTTGAAGTCGCCCGGGATCTCGAGCGTCACCGATCCATCGCCGGTCGTGATGTCCCAGTCCGCCGACGCCGCGCTGCCCTGATCGGCGCGGATCGTCATGCTTCCGTCGCCGCTCCGCGCACGCACCGTCGACAACTTCCCGTTGACGTGGATGCTGCCGTCGCCGGTGTCCACCGTGAGCGCGCCGTCAAGGTCCACGAGATGGATCGAGCCGTCGCCGGTGTGTGCCGTCACTTCGCCTTTGAGCGCCCGTCCGTGGATGCTGCCGTCCCCGGACCGCAGCTCCATCTTGCCCGCTACGCTCTCGACGTCGATGGAGCCGTCCCCGCTCTTTGCGTTGACGTCGGACGTGGCGGGAAGGGACACGATCAGCCTTGCGGATCGGCCGATGTTGCCGAAGATGCTGATGCCGGTCCGCTTCGGCCCGGTGACGTCGACCGTCACGCGATCGCCCTCCTGCTCGGCGCGCACCGCGATCGCGTCCGCGGCCGCTTTGTCCACGGCGCGCTTTTCGACGACAACGAGCACCTCGTTCTTGTCCCACGGCCGGATCTCGATGGCGCCGTCGAACGTCGACAAGGTGACCTGCGGCTTCGCTCCCGTCGAAAACCGCTTCTCCTCGCGCTCGACGTGCCGCATGTCGGCGCCGGCGATGTCAATGCACCCGGGCGCCGCCGCCGTCACAATGAGCATCAGGAACAACATCGTGTGTAGGGGTCGGGCGAGCTCGACCCGTTTCCGTGACCGCATTGGCGCCTCCCTTCGGAGATTAGACGGAAGCACGGGCCGGCGTGTTTCGCGTGTAGACCAGCTGACCGCCGATGTAGGTCTGCACGACCGTCAGGTTCGCATCCAGCACGGCCAAATCCGCCGCCGCGTCGGGGGCGATGACCCCGAAGCCGTTCAAGCCGAGCTGCCGCGCCGGCGTTGTCGAGCAGACGGCGGCGCTGTCGACCAGCGACAGCCCGGCACGCCCCGCCAGCATCTGAAAGACCCGGTCCATCGTCGTCAGGCTGCCGGCGATGGTGCCGTCGCTCAGCAGCGCTGTCGATTCGCCCGCCGTAATCGGCTGCCGGCCGAGTTGCGCGCGGCCGCCTGGCGACAGGGCCGCGGCAGCCGTCGCGTCCGTGATCGCCATGACGCGCGACGGGCGCTTGGCGGCAACGACGGTCCGCACGAGCGACGGATGGACGTGGTAGCCGTCGCAAATCACCTCCGCCGCGACCTCGTCGGCCTGGAGGACCGCGCCGGCGAGGCCGGGCGCGCGGTGGTGCAGCGGCGGCATCCGGTTGAACAGATGCGTCGCGTGCGTCGCACCGGCGGCAATCGCGGCAGACGCCTGCTCGTACGTGGCGCCCGAATGTCCGAGCGACGCGCGGATGCCGTGCGCCGTCAGCCACTGGATCAGGTCCAGGCCGCCGTCGAGTTCCGGCGCGAGCGTGACGATGCCGACGTCGGGCGCCGCGCGCTCGATCTCGGTAAGGACGTCCGCGGCGAGGAACCGATCGTCGCCGTCGCGGACCGGATGCGCAATCTTCGTCGGACCCGCGAGCGCCGCACGCGGGCTCCGCAGGCACGCGAGCGGCTGGGCGCCGCGGTATTCGGCGCTGATGAAATTGCTCTCGAGGTGCGCCG
>DASQHH010000484.1:0-1828 GCA_035632195.1 Vicinamibacterales bacterium | reverse complement strand
CGCACCTTCGAAGACGACTGGCGACCTTGAGATCGTATCACCGCCAAATCTTTCGGGCAATGAAGGCAGGGGCGGGAGCGCCCCCGCCACTCCCCGCCCTACCTGCCGTTCCCGCCCGCCTCTGCTGCTACCGAGCCAGTTCCGTAACAGTTGACGCGAGCGTCTGGACCTTCTTCTGATCGCTCGACCCCGACGCCGCGGTGTTCAGCTGCGACGCGAGCTGCCTGAGCGCCGTCTGGCGGCCCGCGCCCGACTGCCGCTCCGCGCTCGCCAGCGTCGTCCGCGTCGACGCGATCGTCTGGTCCGGAAGCCCCTTCGACCGCGCGAGCTGATCGAGATACGCGCGCGCCAGCACGAAGCTCGGCGCCCACGTGTATTTCATCTGATCCTGCGTGTTCCAGAACGGCATGCGCACGGTCTTCGCCGCGGCGAGCTCGTTCTCGGTGATGAGGCCGCTCGGCACCAGCTCGTAGATGTCCATCCCGCGCGCGATTTCCGACGAGATGATGACGCCGTTGTACCAGTAGGCCGACCACGAGCCGCCCATCGCCATCCGCGTCCCGTCGACCGGACCGCGGTCGAAGAACGCGATCTCCTTCGGGTGATCGATGTCCGTCCAGTCGAACACGGACAGCCCGCCCTGGTACCACGACTGCACCATGATGTCGCGGCCCGGGATCGGAATCAGCGATCCGTTGTGCGCGACGCAGTTCTCGAGCGACGTCTGCGGCGCCGGCATCTTGTAGTACGAGTGAAACTTCATCTTCTTGTTCTCGTCGATCGTGAACAACGCGTCGGAACCCCACTCGTACTTGTCCGTCGCGCGGCAGCGCGGCTGGCCGCCGCCGCCCCACTCGTCGCTGAAGAGAATCTTGGTTCCGTCGTTGTTGAACGTCGCGGAGTGCCAGAAGGACATGTTCGCGTCGGCGACCGCGTCGATGCGAACCGGGTGCTCCGGATCGCGGATGTCGAGCAGCAGGCCGAGGCCCGCGCACGCGCCGCCCGCCATTCCAATCTCCGGATAAACCGTGATGTCATGGCACTGGTTCGGACCCGTCGGCGCCGGCGGCGGACCCTGCTCGCCGCGGCCTCGTCCACCCGCCCCACCTGCCGCACCTGCCCCACCCGCCCCCGCCTGCCGTCCACGCGCCGCGGCTGCGGCCTCGCGGTCGCGGCGGTCGGACGCGTCGCGCTCGTCGTTCTTCGGTGGAACCGGCAGTCCCTGGAACACGCGCGGCGAGCTGACGATGGCCGCCTGCAGTGGTGCGCGCAGCGGGACTTTAATCACTTCCAGCCGGAACCGCGCCGTATTCGGATCGTCGATGCCGCCATCCTGGCAGCCCGGCACTTCGTCCGCCGACCGCACGTTGGCCGTGCCGGACACGTAGATGAACACGTTCGCATCGTCGCCCGGCTTGGTCACGACCGTGTGCGTGTGCGAGCCGCGGCATGTCTGCACCGTCGTCACGAGCTTGGGACGCTTGATGTCGGAGATGTCGAACAAGCGGATGCCGCGCACGCGCATCTTGCTGACCGGCTCGGCGACGCCTTCGAAGCCGCAGTCGGCGCGGCTGTTGTTCGCTTCCGACGACATGAACAGAAGGTTGCGGTACACCGACACGTCGTTCTGCGACGCCGGACACAGGTACGACTGCATCAGCACCGGCTTGCTCGGGTTGCTGACGTCGTAGATCTCGAAGCCGTTGTAGTTGCCCATGATGGCGAGGTTGCCGGTGAACGCAAGGTCCGAATGCGTCGCGCCCAGCACCTTGCCCGTCGGCGGGGTCGTCGACAACATGCGCATGTTCCAGCCCGCTTCGCCCGCGTC
>DASQHH010000483.1:0-3241 GCA_035632195.1 Vicinamibacterales bacterium | reverse complement strand
TCTTGCGCGGCGGCTAGGTGAACCGCACGTCCACTCGCGCTCGTAAGCCGTCGTCCGCGCGTTGCGCGACCGGCTGGTCGTCTGAGAGACGAATTCCGTCACTGCGGTTCGAACGCGAGCAGCACGTTGCCGGCGTGTCCCATGTGGTCGCCGTAGCCGGCGTTCAGGAACACCATTCCGCCGGCAATCGTCGGTCCCGGGCCTTGAATCGATCCGCCCTTCGCCGGCACCTTGTTCAGCGTTTCGAATGCGCGGTTCGTGTCGAATTCCCAGATGACGGAACCGTCGCGCGTTGAATAGGCGCGAAGGCCGCCGTCGTTGGCGCCGGCGAACAACACCCCCGGAATCAGCGTGGGCGCTGAAATCATGGCTGCATTGCACGTCGGGCCGGCTTTGCACTTCAGCTCCTGCGGCGGCTGATACCAGGCGCGCGCGCCCGTAGCGAGGTCGACGGCGTGCAGCCCACCCGGCTTCGGCAGACGGATGTCCGACACGGGAATATAGACGCGCGCGTCGTCTGCGGACATGCCCCACTGGATGCCGCCCCAGATCGATCCCTCGCCGGCGCGGTACTGCCATAGCACCTCGCCCTGTTTGTCGGGATCGACGGCATACGCCAGCCCGGATTTCTGGCCGAGGAGAATCACGTCTTTGCCGGCGGCCGTCGTGGCGAGCATCGCCGGCGTTCCAAAATCAAAATCAGGTCCGGCCTTCTCGAGGCAGTTCGGCGAGCCCGCGCGGCAGCCGAAGACATCGCCGGACGTGAACGGCTTCGACCACTTGATTGCGCCGCTCTCGGGATCGACGGCAAGCAGCGAGTCGGTCAGCGGCTCGGCCGCGGTCCCCGCATAGGTGTTGCCGGTGACGATGTAGACGACGTGGCGTTTTGCATCGACCGTCGGCGACGCCCAGACGCCGATGCCCGCGGGCGCAAACAGCGTCGTTCCCGCGGCGTTCTTTCCGGCGGGCTTCGCCTCGGCAATCGTGTACAGCTTCCAGATCGTTGCGCCGCTGGCTGCATCGAGCGCGACCACGCTGCCGCGGAACGAGCAGCACGGATAGCCTGCCTGGCTCGCGGCCGTTTCTTCGATGGAGGAGACCGGCACGTAGAGACGTGTCCGATCGAGCGCCGGCGATCCGGTCACGCGCGCGTACGGATGCGCGTCGGCCTTTTGGGTCCACAGGCGCGCGCCCGTGGACGCGTCGAGCGCGTAGACGTTGGCGCCGGTATCGCCGAAGTACACCGCATAGCCGCGCCCATCGGGGCGTTCGCCGATCACGGGCGCCGTCCGCACGCCGCTCTGTGCGGTGAACGTCCAGATGATGCAGCCGCTCTTCGTATCGAGCGCGTAGACCGTGCCGTTCTGACTGCCGACGAACACGCGGCCGCCCGCAACGGTCGGCTGCGACCAGGCAGACGTGGCGTCAGGGAATCCGAACGCCCACTTCAGCGAGAGCCGCGGGACGTCTTTCTCCGACAGGCCGGCTTCCGCAGCGCCCTGAAATCTCGTGTTGGTCGGCGATGGCGACCAGCCGCGCCAGGAGGGTGCCGCCGTCGAAACGACCAGCGGAGGCAAGGCCGCGCAGCGTCCGACCGCGGCGCCGGTGATGTCGCTGCCAAACGATTTGCCGCTCAGATACTCGGCGACGGCCCGCCGCTCGGCGCCGGTCAGCCGCCCGCCCTGCGGGCGCATGCCGCCGGCGGTCAGAGCGGACAGGATGGCTTCGGGCGACCGCTGGCGTAGAACGTCTGGAGCCGGCGCGCGGTTATTGGGTGCGCCGTCGTGGCACGTGGCGCAGTCGCGCGTGAAGATGGCGGCGCCGTCGGGAGGCTCGGGCGCTCGGCTGAAGCCTCGCGCGCCAGGGACGCTGACGCCTCGCGCTCCCGTGACGGCGAGCGCGGCAAAGGCGAGCGCGGTCGCGGCCCGGAGGGTTATCGGACCTCCACCGTCACGTTCTCGTACGTGAACGCCGCGCCGTCGGTCGCAACCGCGCGAAGGACGTAGGTGCCGGGCTTGTTGAACCTCACGTAGGTCGTGTAGACGCCGTCCGCCGGCGGTTCCGGTATGTCGTACGGCGGCGACCACATCGAGTTCGCATAGGCGCGCGTATCCATCCACGTCTTCATCTGATCCGGCGTGAACGACACGTCGGCCGCGCTCCCGCGATACACGATCCACGACATGTGGAGTCCCGGGCCCGCGGATGCGACGACCGACACCGGAGGGCGATAGACGACGGCCGCGCTGTTGCGCGGCGGCGCGGGCCGGCCCGTCGCGGCCGGACGCGCGGATTGCTTGACGCCGGGCTGCGGCTTGCCGTCGCGCCGCGGCGGCAGGTTGTCGGGATCGCCGGCAATCGCCACGAGGGTCAACGGTTGACCGATCTGCGCCGTGCGTTTCACTGCGCCTTCGATCTTCAGATCCGGCGGGATGTTCGTGCGCAGGTCGTCCGCGAGGTTGCCGTTGTCGCCGCCGATCTCGGTCGAGATGACCTGCGGATCGATCTCGTAGTCGCTCTTGAGCGACGCAAACGCCTTGCGCGTCTGGCCGTTCGCGGTCAGCGTCCAGGTCAGTTCCTGTTTGCCGAAATCCTTCGGGACGGTCATCGTGAACAGGAACGGATTCCGCCGCGGGTAGAAATGCGTCGGCTGTCCGCGATCCGCGTCGCCCGGCTCGAAGCGATTGTCGGCGCCGATCGGAATGTCGAACTCCTGCAGCCAGTTCGTGTTCATGTAGCCGAAGTACAAGGTGTACGAACCGTTCTTGTTCTGCATCCAGCCTTCGTAGGCCGGCTCGAGCGGCTGACCCGACGAGTACGAGAACCGCGTCTGGGCCGACGCTGCCGTCGACACGCACAGTGCGACGATCGCGAGCAGCGCCGCGCGCGTCATCGGAGCGCGAGGCTTCAGCCGGGCGTCGGTCACCGCTGCTGTCCCTGAGCGGTCGTCTTCGTCGGCGTCGCGACCGGCGGCGCCCAGCAGAGCGGGCAGCCGATGTCGTAGTCGTTGCGGCTCTTCATGCGTTCACGCCGCTTCGCCATCTCTGCCTGGAACTGGTCTTCGTTCAGGGTGACGGAGTATCCGAGGTCGATGAACATGTTCGCGACCGATCGCCGTCCGCCGCCGGCCCAGTTGCGCGGGTCCGCGGGATTCTTGTTGGCCGGCGTCGTGTCGAGGAAGCCGATGAGATGAAGAATCGTTCCCTTCGGCAGCAGCGGCGCGTAGTCGTCCTCGTAGATG
>DASQHH010000482.1:0-6522 GCA_035632195.1 Vicinamibacterales bacterium | reverse complement strand
CCCCCCCCCCCCCCCCCGCGTCGTTAGGGGGTGCATACACCGCGGCGGAACCCTCACCATCGGTTCTGGATTCGTCGCTCGCACGGACGCAGAGTAGGCAAGAGCGGGGGGAGACGTCCGTGAACCACACGTAGCGAGGAGCACTACATGCCGAAGCGCACATTAGCGATGTTGACCGTCACGACGCTGGCCGTTGCCATCGCGTGCGGTAGCAGCAACGATTCGACGACGCCTCCGAAATCCAACGTCGTCACTTTCAAGGCGACCATGACGCCAGCCGGAGAACCGGCGGTTACGGGCAATCCAACCGGAAGCGGAACCTTCACCGCGACGCTGGACACGGTCACGAACGTCTTCACCTATACCGGCCAGTTCAGCGGCCTCACGTCGAACATCAACAACGGTCACATTCACGGACCGTTCCCGAGCGGTACGTCGACCAGCGCGGGCGCCCTTCTCAACTTCAACACGCTGCCCGGCGGCACGTTCGTCGGGTTTGGCACTGCCACGGGCGGCTCGGTATCGGGCACCGTCACGCTGGTGGCGTCGACGACCATCACGGCCACTGTCAACGGCGATTCCCTCAAGAAGCTGCTGCTCGCCGGTCTCACGTACGTCAACATTCACACGACGACGAACGGCGCCGGCGAGATCCGCGGCCAGCTGCTCAAGCAGTAGCGCGGCCGCCGCTCGAAGTCTTGCCGCAAAGCGGCGTGCGACCGAGCGTCAGGCTGAGTCCAGCTCGACCTCGAGGACCTCGAACGAAAGAGCCCCGCGATCTTCGCGGGGCTCTTTCGTTTCTCGGCAACCTCGAGGGGTCAGTATATGTAGACCCTCGTTCCGACCGGGACGTTCTCGTACAACCATTCGATGTCGTCGTCGCGCAGGCGCACGCAGCCGTGCGTCGCCGCCATGCCGATCGACTCCTTGTCCGGCGTACCGTGTAATAGGTACCCCTCGCCGAGGTTGAGCTTGTACTTCCCGAGCTCGCCCTCGACTTTGCGATTCTTCGATCCCATCGGCGGCACGTACAGCGTGTTGCCGAAGACGATGTGCTCGTCGGTCGGCAGCTCGCCGAACGATCCATCCGTGTCGATCAGACCGGCGGCGTTGTTCACCATCGTGAGAATTCGCCCGTCGTCGAGCCTGATCCTCTGACCGTAGTTCAGGTGCGCGACCTTGAGATTGTTCTCCACCGCCGTCTCGGCGTAGAGCCAGTCCGGAGGCTGCCAGATCGGGTCGGCGTCCTTGTCAAGCACGGTTCGCATGCCGCGCGGCGTGTCGAATTTCCACTCGCGGCTGCCGTACTCGAGGGTCGTTCCCTTGGCGACGGCGACCGGCGCGCTCAGCACGGTGTCCCGGCCGACGATTGCCCAGAGATGTCTGTCCTGAAGCGAGACCACGAGCCGGAAGCCGCTCGACCGGCGAGCGAGGTCGCGGTTGCGCGACCACGACAGGCTGTCGCTGCGGGATGTGAAGTGGTAGCCCGACTCGGCATCGTCGTCCGACGAGACGGAGTCGCTCACGCGGTGCCGCATCACCTGCCCGGCCTGCGAACGGGGATGCCGTGCGCTCTGCGCGGGCGCCGAGGACGAAATACCTGCGAGAATCGCCGCGGTTGCGGCAATCCATGTGATTCGGTGAGTACCGCTCATGTCGGAGAATTCATTGGGGTGAGCGCGTGAACGCAGCGCTCGTCCAGCTCGTGTTCTGTGTCTACCGCCATAAGGGCCAGAAGTGTTCCACTCCGAAACCTAGGCGGGCGACGCGCGAACGCGGCAGGCTCGATGCGTCGGTGCCTCCACCGAACAGCCCAGCCTGCCGCGTTTCTGCGATCAGTTATCGGATCGTGTCGACTTTCCCGACTCGATCAGAAGATGTTCATGCCGAACACGATCGGAACCTGGCGGGCCGACATGTAGTCGACGCCGTTGAACGCCGTGCCGCGGTTGAACTGAATCAAGCGCGACTCGATGAACAGTTCCTTGTTGCCGAAGTGCCATCCCAGGCCGCCGCCGGCGTTCCAACCCCAGTTGTTGTGCCAGTTGTCATCGAAGTTGGTCGAGATGTCGCTGGTCACGACCCCGTTGGCGGTCTGCGTGCGGAGGTTCTGATACCGGATGTAGCTGCCGCCGCCGATGAGATACGGCGTGAAGCGCGCGGCGTGCCCGAACATGTCCTCGAGGCCCGGAATGTTGAGCTTCACGTCGAGGTTGCCGTTCCAGACGCTCGGTCGGTCGCCGAGGGCGGAGAACGGCTCGGCCTTCGAGTAGCGCGAGTACTGCACGTCGCCGCGCACACCGAGGACCGAGGCGATGGGCTGCCACCCGACCTGGAACTGGCCGGTCGCGGCATTGCTGTTCACGTCACGCAGGCCGCCGTAAGGCAGACTGGTGCCGCCCGCGAGACCGAAATACAGGCCGCCGACCGCGGGAATCGGTTTGGTGATCGTTTGCATCACCGTGTCGGTACGCGTCACAGTGTTCGTGACCGTCACGGTGTCGATGCGCCCTTGCAGCTGCAGTGTGTCGGTCTTGAAGACCGTCACCGTGTCCACGCGCGCCGGCATCGGTGCGACTTCACCTGCGGCTTCTTTCTTTACCGTGATCCGTTTCGTCGATCGCGGACGCGCGTGAGTCGTGTCCTGCGCCAACAACGCCGACGCGTCGAGCGCGATCAATGCCGCGCCGGCAGCGAGGACGAACGCATGACCTTTCAACATTGTGTCTCCTCCTCTCCCCCGTCCTCGACTTGCCCCCGGGGACGGCTACCCGGGCGGGGCCGTGTTCTCTGCATCCGTTCGCATCGACACGTCCCGGGCGACTCGTACAGCGTCGCGGCACCGGGGCAGTGGAGGGCAGAGGGCGTGCCGACATCGGAGAATCACGGAGATTCTCGAAACTGGTCCAGTGTGACGAACACAGGAGTCGGAAACAGAACAGCGGCCTGAGCGTACTCAGGCCGCTGTCCATTTCTTTCCAACGCGTTCGCGAGTGTGACGCCGCGACGCGATCTCGCAGTTAGAAGAGGTTCAACCCGAGCATGAACGGCATCTGCCTGACCATCGGTGCATTGCTGGGATTGAACGCGAGCACGCGGGTCTCGAAGAAGATCTCAGTCCGGCCCCACATCAGCGACGCCCCGCCGCCGGCGTTCCACCCGCCCTGGTTCTGCCAGCTGTCAGTGCCCTGCGCGAACACTGCCGTGCCCGGAGGCGAGTCGATGCGCATCGGGAGGTTCTTGAACATTGTGTACGTAAAGCCGCCGATGCCGTAGAACGAGAAGAAGTGATTCGTTCCGAACGTGTGGTGCAAGAACGGCAGCTGTGCCTTGAGGTCCGCGCTGAAGTTCACGATCTGCGCATGCGACTGATTCGCGACGACGAAACCCGCGTCTTCCTGGGGCTGCGTCCAGTTCACGTCACCACGCACGCCGAGGAGCGTCTTGGCATTCTGCCAGCCGATCTGCGCCTGACCGGTCGGGCCTGAATTGTTCGGGTTGAAGATCGCGCCGTTGGGCGTGCTCAATCCCGCGCCAAGGCCGAAGTACAGACCGTTCGGGAATCGAACCGGTCGAACGATCGGCTGCAGCTGCACCGTGTCGACCCTGGTCACGGTGTTCGTCATCCTCACGGTGTCGTGCATCGTCACTGGGGGCGCCGTGAGCCGCAGCGTATCGGTGCGATACACGGTCACCGTGTCGTGAACCGCCTTCGCAACTTCACCGGCTGCGGTGCGCCCTCCTTCCTTCGAACCTCCTTCCTTCGAAATCGGAATGCTCTTGGTCGAGCGAGGACGCGTTTTCGTCGTGTCCTGCGCTCCGGCTAGGGCCGTGCCCAGCGCGGTCAACGCCGCGGCGGCGGCCAGCAACCTCGTGATGTGTCGTGGATCCATGGCACGCTCTCCTGGTCCGTCCTCTGCTCGCCCCCGCGGACGATAACTGGGCGGAAGACGTCGCTCGCGCGAGTCGTTCCGATCGACGGTTCTCCGTCGCGGCACGGCAACGTGCTCAAGCATAGGTTGTGCCGTCGCGTTGCCGTGCTCGAGTCCGCCTCCGCACAGCGGCCTCGAGCTGAATCTACGGGGTCCCGGAAGGAATCTCGAAGCGCACCGTGGCGACGCAGCCCCGACGATCGCTGCGGTTGGCCAACGAAAGCGATCCGCCGTGCGCCTCGGCGATCTGCCGCGACAGGACGAGCCCGATTCCCGAGCCCTGTGGCTTGGTCGTGAAGAACGGCACGAACAGGTTCGAGGGGTTGGCCAACCCCGGACCCTCGTCTTCCACCATCAGCGACACCGTGCCGTTGCGCCGCGACCAGCGGATCCGCACGTCGCCGTGCGTGTCGAGCGACGCGTCGGCGGCGTTGCGCACGAGATTGATCAGCAGCTGGTCGAGCTGATCGCCGTCGGCATCGATCGTCGCGGGTGGACCGGCGACGATCCGCACCGGCACTCGCGTCTCCAGCGACGCCACGCGCCGCACCCACGCACCGACGTCGAGCGGGGCCTTGTTTGGGGCCGGCAGCTTCGCCAACCGCGCGTACGCCGACATGAATCGCACGAGGCCCTCCGAACGACCGCCGATGACGTTGAGTCCCCGGCGAATGTCATCGTCCTCGTCCGCCGTGCGGGGGCGGTCGAGCAGCGACAGCAGGCTGCCGGTGATCGAACGAATCGGCGCGAGCGAGTTGTTGATCTCGTGGCTCAACACCCGCACGAGCCGCTGCCACGCCTGCAGCTCTTCTTCACGCAGTGTGCGGCTCACGTCGGAGAGCACGAGCAGCGTATGCGGCCGGCCGTCCTGCCGGAACTGTCCGCGCCGCACCTCCCAGCGTCCGGATCCGCCTGGAAAGGTCACGTCCATGGTGCGCGGAGACGTCCCCTCGAGCACGTCGGCCAGCCCGACCTGCTCGGACGTCCGGCCCAACAGCCGTTCCGCCGGTTGCGCCAACAGCCGTTCAGCGGCGCGATTCGCCAGCCGCACGCGTTCCTCGTCGTCGAACGCGAACACGGCGACGTCGATCTCCGCCATCACGGTACGCAGCAACGCCGTCGCTTCCATCGCGCCGAGTCGCTGCGCACGAAGCGTTTCGCCGAGCAGATTCGATTCGAGAAACGCGAGGCCGAGCGCGTCGTCGCGGTCGGCGCCGCGGGCGCGGATGGAATAGTCACCCTCGCGCAGCGCGGCGAGCATGTTCGAGAGCGTCTGGAGCGGCCGCACCACGCGCTCGCGCAGCGCGAACGCGAACGCGAGCCACGTGCCGACGACGACCAGTCCGACCGTCCACCGCACGCTCGGGCTGAACTCGCCCCGCCACAGCAGGATCATCGAGACGACGACGCCCGGAAAGCCCGCCAGCAGGGCGAGCCGGAAGATCAGCCGTTCGTGATGCGGCTCGCGGGTCGGTTGCTCGGCCGGCGAGACGGCGTGCGCCGCGTGAGGACCGGACGGCCGGTCAGAGGCCATGCGACGCGATGCGCCGGTACAGCGCGCTCCGCGACAGCCCGAGAGCCTGCGCGGCGCGGCTCACGTTGCCGTCGTACCGAGACAACGCTTTTTGAATGAGCATCTTCTCGACGTCCTCGAGCGGCAATTCGTCGAGTCGGGGCGCGGCGGTCGACGCGGCGGCGCGGAGGCCCAGGTCGGACGCCCGTACCTGGTCGCCCTGGGCCATCAACACCGCCCGCTCGATGGCGTGGTCCAGCTCGCGGATGTTGCCGGGCCAACCGTGGGCGAGCAACGCCTGCATGCCGCCGGCGTCGAAGCCGCCGAGCACCTTGTGGTAGCGCGTCGCGTGCCGCCGCAGGAAGTGCGCGGCCAGCGCCGGAATGTCCTCGCGCCGCTCCCGAAGCGGTGGGAGGTTCACCTCGATCGTATTCAGCCGGAACAGCAGGTCTTCGCGGAAGCGGCCCTCGGCCACTTCCTGCTGCAGGTTGGCGTTGGTCGCCGAAATGACGCGAACGTCCACATGTCGCGCCTTCGACGATCCCACGCGCTCGACGTCGCCCGTCTGCAGCACGCGCAACAGCTTCGACTGGAGCGCGAGCGGCACGGTGCCGATTTCGTCGAGAAACAGCGTACCCCCGTCGGCGAGCTCGAAGCGGCCGACGCGGTCGGTCTTCGCGTCGGTGAACGCGCCGCGCACGTGGCCGAACAGTTCGCTCTCGAACACGCCCTCCGAGAGCCCACCCATGTTCACGGCGATGAACGAGCGCGCCGACCGCGGCGACGCGGCGTGCAGCCACTGCGCGACGAGCTCCTTGCCCGTGCCGTGCTCGCCCGTGATGAGCACGTTCGCGTCGGACGGGCCGATGCGCTCCATCAGCTGGACGATCGGCTTCATCCGCGGCGATTCAGCGATCATCCGCGGCAGGTGGTCGCGCCGGAGGAGCCGGTTCTCGGACTCGAGGCGCTGGGCCCGCCGTAACGCGCGTCCGAGCTCGATCTGCACGCCGAGGATGGAGACCAGCCGCGCATTGTCCCCCGGCTTTTCGACGTAGTCGCGCGCGCCGCGCCGCATGG
>DASQHH010000481.1:0-2784 GCA_035632195.1 Vicinamibacterales bacterium | reverse complement strand
GGCGCTGACGATATGGCCCGACGAGATGCCGAACCGATCCAGCAGTTCCTCGGGCTTGCCGCTACGCGGGATCTCGCGGACCGCGAGACGGTGGACGGTAAAGCCGGCGTCGGCCACCGCCGCCGCAACGGCGTCACCGATGCCGCCGGCTGCGTAGTGATCTTCCACGGTGATCAGGCGGCCGCCAGTCGCGCGGCCTGCCGCAATCAGTCCGTCGCGGTCGATTGGCGCCAGTGAATACAAATCAATCACACGGATAGTGGTGCCGCCCGCCTTCAGCTTGTCGTAGGCCGACAGCGCCTCGAACACCGTCACGCCCGCGCCGATGACCGTCGCGGCGTCGTTCGTGCTCTGGCGCAGCACCTTCAGCCCGCCAATCGTGAACGTCTCGTTATTGGCATAGATCACCGGCGTCTTCGGGCGGCTGGTGCGCATATACGCGGGTCCTGGCTGCGACGCCATCAGGCCGACGAGCTTTTCGGTGCTGACCGCGTCGCACGGATACACGACGGTGTAGTCCGGCTGCGCGCGGAACATGGCAAGATCTTCGAGGGCCATCTGCGACGGGCCGTCTTCCCCTATGGAGATTCCGGCATGCGATCCGGCAAACTTCACGGGAACCTTGCTGATCGCGGCCATGCGCACGAAGTCCGCCGCACGCGTCAGGAAGCAGGCAAACGTCGAGGGGAACGGAATCGCGCCGCGCGCGGCCAGGCCCATCGCCGCGCCGATCATCACCTGCTCGGCGATGTAGTTCTCGTAGAAGCGATCCGGGAATTTCGCCTCGAACTTGTCACTGAAGGTCGAATTCCCCACGTCCGCATCGAGCGCGACGACGCGCGGATCCGCCGCGCCGAGCTTGGCGATGGCCGTGCCGTAGGCCTCGCGCGTCGCGACCTGGTCGCCCATCTTGTACTCGGGAGGGGCCATCGGCTTCGCCGGCGGCACGGGGCGAGCGGCGGGCGGCTTCGCGATCTGCGTCGCGAGGTTGAGGGACGCGCCGGGCGCAAACTGCTTTTCGAGCTCGGCGATCGCGCGATCCATCTCCTCGCCCTTCTTGAACGCCTTGCCGTGCCAGCCCGGCTTCCCTTCGACGAAGCTGACACCCTTGCCCTTGATAGTCCTGGCCAGGATCATCGTCGGCTGATGCTTGGTGCGGCGCGCCTCGTCGAGCGCGTCGAGGATTGCGCTCATGTCGTGGCCATCGATCACGATGGCGTGCCACCCAAACGCGCGCCACCGCCGCGCGAACTGCTCCATATCGTGCTGCCACATCGTCGGGCGGCTCTGGCCGAGCGCGTTGACGTCGGTGATGCCGCACAGGTTGTCCAGTTTGTCCATCGTCGCCACGTCCGCCGCTTCCCACACGGAGCCCTCGGCGGTCTCGCCGTCGCCGAGCAGGACGTAGGTGCGGTAGGGCGACTGGATGCGGCGCGCGTTCAGCGCGCTGCCGATGGCGGCGCAGATGCCCTGGCCGAGCGAGCCGGTGGCGACGTCGACGAACGGGAGGCGCGGCGTCGGATGGCCTTCGAGATCGGATCCGAGCTCGCGCAGCTTGAGCAGTTCCTCGCGATCGAACGCGCCGGCCTCGGCCCACGCGGCGTAGAGAATCGGCGCGGCGTGGCCCTTCGACAGCACGAAGCGATCCGATTCGGGATTCTTCGGATCCTTCGGATCGAACTTCATCTCCGAAAAGAACAGCGCGGCCATCAGATCGGCCATCGAGCAGCAGCTCGTCGGATGGCCGCTGCCGGCCTCCGACGTCGATCGAATCGAGTCGATGCGCAGCCTGGTGGCGATGTTCTTCAGGGCGGGGACGAGCGATGCGCGGTCAGGAGCCATGGGCGCGGATTCTATCTCAAGGACAGCCAATCATCGAGCGCGAGCGCGTACGGCGCGGCGCGGGCCGCATCCGCGCGCGCGGCTGCGAGATGCGACGACAGGATGCGCGACGCATCGGCGAGGTAATCGTCGCCGCCGTTGGTCTCGGCCGTGACGGCGCCGAGCCGGTAGTCGGCGTTGCTCACGAGCCGCGCGAGCCGGCAGAGCATTCTCGCCGCGTCGCAATTCGTTGCAAACGTGTCGCCGGAGGCGTGCGCGTCGACGAACGCGCCGGCGCCGGCGTCCCAGAACGCGCGGCGTGCGAACTGGACGAGCTCTTCGGCAAGCATCCCGTAAGGCAACCGTGCGGTGCCGACGCACGCCGTCACGAGCGCGGCCGCGCCCCGAAGCTGCACGATCAGGCGTCTCGGCGACTCGTCGCCGGCGCCGGCGGCGCTCGCCATCCCGTGGCCGGGCCGATAGGTGGCGGCGACCGCCTGCTCGAGCTGGTCGATCGCGTCGCGGACGAGGTCCGCGGATTCGACGACGGCCGCAGCCTGCAGACACGCATCCACGGACATGAACAGATCCGCGACGTCGTCCGTCGAGCGCCATCCGGATCGCATCGCGGCGACGAGCTCGTCGATCGCCGAGCGCATGCGCCTGTCCGACGAGAGCATCGCGGCGGTGACGAACAGTTCGAGCCAGCGCGCCCGCGCGTCGGTGTCCGGCGCGGCGCGCGCCGCCTCGACCGCCGCAAGCATGTGGTCGAGCGTGCGCTCCTGGCAGAAGCGCAGCAGCTCGTCCTTGCCCCTGAAGTAGTAGTACAGATTGCCGGGAGAGAGATCGGCCTCCTCGGCAATCTCCCGCATTCCCGCCGACGAAAGGCCCCGCCGGCGGAACACGCGCGCCGCGGCGTGCAGGATGTCGAGCCGCCGGGCCTCGCTCCTGCGCCGCAGGCGG
>DASQHH010000480.1:0-10545 GCA_035632195.1 Vicinamibacterales bacterium | reverse complement strand
TTCGGCCTGCCGTGGGACGTCCCGCTCATCGGCATCCTGGGTTCCGAGCTCGCCTCAGACGCGGCCGGTTGCGCGATCAATACAGTGCTGCTCGGCGTGTTTGGCGCGAGGCTCGATCGGTGGAATCACCGAAATACCTGACGTTTAGGCGCGCGAAGGGTCCTCGTGCTCTCGTCCGCGATCTTGCAAATCGTGTACACGCACCACGAATCGCGTTCGCAGCTTGGTGAATGACATTTTCGCTGCTAGCGGGCCGGTCGCCGATAGATCGTGATTTCGACCGGACGGCGTCGGGCGATGCGAGGGCCTGCGAAGGCGCCCGCAACCGCGCCGACCGGCGTCTTGGCGGGCCGAATCACGCTAGAATCGTCGCCTGCAGGAGGCAGTCATGAAGAAGGCCGCATTCGGACTGATTGGCGTCGTCGTGCTCGCGTCGGGATCGTTCGGGCCGGCGCGCGCTGCGTCGAACCCGCCGCTGCTGGTGCCCGGCTACGAGGCCGCAAGAGATCTGCCGGGTGCGAAGGAATTTCCGGACCCGAGAATCGACTACAAGGTCGTGTTCGCCGACGGGCAGGAGGCGAAAAACCAGACGGACATCAACCCGATGCTGCCGACGATCGCCACGTACGTCAACACGCTCGGCAAGTTCGGCGTGCCGGCGGATCATCGCCACCTGGTGATCATGTTCCACCAGCGCAACCCGGACCTCGACATCGTGATGACGAACGAGGCGTACCGCGAACGCTACAACCGGGACAATCCGAACATTGCGATCATCCACGCGCTGAAGCAGGCGGGCGTCGACATCCGCGTCTGCGGCCAGGGACTGCTCGCGCGGAAGATCGACAGCAAGCAGGTGAATCCGGACGTGCAGATCGATCTGTGGGCGATGACGACGCTCGTCAACCTGCAGTTGAAGGGCTTCGTCCGCGTCGGATGACGCGCGTGACGATTCCGTAATTTCACGTCGATTCCCTTACGCAGCTTGCAGATCAGCTCGGCCTGCGGGAAAATTGTCGCGCTTACATCCCCCGGACCCGGCCAGGAGAAACAATGAAACGCTCTCCGATTGCGCGCGCGACCGCGACAGCGCTTGCAGCTGCGGCCGTAATGGTCGTCGGCAGCCGCGTGGACATCAGCGGCGATCAGGATCACCATCCGGACGGCGCCGGCATTCACTGGGCGCGCCAGCATCAGCCGCTTCGGCAGCGCAGCCGCCGGTCGCCGGACCTGACGTATCACGGCGGCCCCGTGATGCACGGCACCCACGTCGAGCCAATCTTCTGGGGTACGTCGTGGTCCAACCCGACGTTCGTCGGAGACAAGGTGAGCGGATTGACGGACAGTACGGCGGGGTTCTACAGCGGCATCGGCGGATCGAGCTACGCGAACACGACCACCGAATACACCGATTCGACGGCCAGCGTCGGCACCGCCGTTGCGCTCGGCCCCTACCATACTGACACTTCAACCGTGACGGCCACCGGACAGACGACGAGCGCGATCCTTGCGGAAGTCTGCAAGGAGATCACGAGTCCGGTGTCGAACGGGTACTATCCGGTGTACGTCGACCGGAAGCGCGGCAAGGCCGGTTTCTGCGCGTGGCACAGCGCCGGCACCTGCAACGGCGTCAGCGTGCAGTTCGCGTTCTTCTTCAATCTCGACGGCGACTCCGGCTGCGATCCACAGGACAACTCCGGCGCTCACAGCCAGGGACTTGCGGCGCTGGCCAACGTCAGTGGCCACGAGCTGTCGGAGACCCTGACCGACCGCCAGCTCAACGCGTGGTACGACTCGAGCGGTTCGGAGAACGCCGACAAATGCGCGTGGACGTTCGGCACACCGCTGCTCACGTTCTCGAACAACTCGGAGTGGAAGGTCCAGGGCAACTGGTCTAACGCTCATTACGACGCGAGCACCGGCTACCCGAATAGCGGCGGCCAGCTCGGCTGCATCGACGGCGGGAACTTCAAGTAAGTGAAAACGGAAGGTGTAGTCGCGAGTCGGTAGTCAGTAGTCACGAGTCCGTTTCGATTCGGAATCGGACTGGCGACTCCGGACTACACCTACGCGTACATTCCGCGCATGCGTGTAACGGTCGCGACCCGGTTGATCGCGACTACATATGCCGCTGTCCGCATGTCGACGTTGTACTTGATGCACATCTGCAGCACATCGTCGAACGCCTCGCACATCTTCCGCTCGAGCCGCTCGTTGACTTCCGCTTCCGTCCAGAAATAGCCGTAGCGGTCCTGCACCCACTCGAAGTACGACGTCGTCACGCCGCCGCTGTTGGCGAGGATGTCGGGGACGACGAAGATGCCGCGCTCGTGGAGATGGCGGTGGGCATCGGGCGTCGTCGGGCCGTTCGCGCCTTCCATCACGATCTTCGCCTTGATCTGCGGCGCGTTGTCCATCGTGATCTGATTTTCGAGAGCGGCCGGAAGCAGGACGTCGACGTCGAGCCCCCACAGCTTGTCGCCGGGCAGCGCGTCGCCGCCGGGGAAGCCGTCGACCGTGCGGTGCTGCTGCACGTGCGCGAGCAGCTTCGTGATGTCGATTCCCTTGTCGTTGTAGACGCCGCCCTTCCAGTCGGTGACGGCGACGATCTTGGCGCCCTGCTTCGCGAGCAGGTCGGCCGATACCGAGCCGACGTTGCCGAATCCCTGGACGGCGACGCGGATGTGTTTGAAGTCGACGCCGACGTGTTTGGCGGCTTCTCTCGTCGCGATCATGACGCCGCGGCCGGTCGCCTCACGGCGGCCCAGCGATCCGCCCATCTCCACCGGCTTGCCGGTGACGACGGACGTCGTCGTGTGGCCGACGTGCATGGAGTAGGTGTCCATGACCCACGCCATGATCTGCGAGTCGGTGTTGACGTCGGGCGCCGGAACGTCTTTCTCCGGGCCGATCGCGTCGACGATTTCCGCGATGTACCGGCGCGTCAGCGCTTCGATCTCGCGGCGCGACATCTTCGTCGGGTCGCAGATGACGCCGCCCTTGCCGCCGCCGAACGGAATGTTGGCCACGGCGCACTTCCACGTCATCCACGCCGCGAGCGCGGTCACTTCGTCGAGCGACACGCCCGGGTGGTAGCGGATGCCGCCCTTCGCGGGTCCGAGCGTGATGTTGTACTGGACGCGATAACCGGTGAAGACCTCGATCTCGCCGTTGTCCATCTGCACGGGGCAGGCAACGGTTATTTGGCGCTTGGGTGAGGTGAGGATCTTCCAGATGCCGGGTTCGAGATTGAGGATGCGGGCCGCTCCGTCGAACTCCTGGAGCATGGCCCCGAAAATCGAGCCGTTGGACGCCATCGACGCTCCTAGCTTGAGGCGAGCGTACCGTGCCCAGCCTTGGCCAGTCAACGAGGCCACCGCCGAGGTCGTGCAAGATCGACGGGTATAATGCCGTTTGTATGAAAACGGCTGCCGAAACCGGCGCCCGCGAGACCGGCACGCGTCCGCGCGAGCACGCGCAGTCGTTTACTACGATCTCAGGGCGGCCGATCGAGCGCCTCTATACCGCCGAGGACGTCGCTCGCCTCGACTATTCCCGCGACCTGAACGATCCCGGGCAGTTTCCGTACACGCGCGGCATCCACCCGACGGGCTATCGCGGCAAGCTCTGGACGATGCGCCAGTTCGCCGGCTTCGGGACGCCGGAGGACACGAACGAGCGCTACAAGACGCTGCTGAAGGCGGGCGGCACCGGGCTCAGCGTCGCGTTCGACCTGCCGACGCTGATGGGCCGCGACCCGGACCACGAGCTGTCGCTCGGCGAAACGGGGAAATGCGGCGTCAACGTGACGTCGCTCGCCGACATGGAGACGCTGTTCGACGGCATCCGCCTCGCCGACATCACGACGTCGATGACGATCAATTCGCCCGCGGCGATGATCTTCGCGATGTACCTCGTCGTCGCCGAGAAGCAGGGCGCCGACTGGAAGACGCTCTCCGGCACGATCCAGAACGACATCCTGAAGGAGTTCATCGCGCAGAAGGAGTACATCTTTCCGCCGCGGCCGTCGATGCGGATCATCACCGACATCTTCCGCTTCTGCGTGAATGAGGTCCCGCGCTGGAACACGATCTCCGTCAGCGGGTACCACATCCGCGAGGCGGGCGCGACCGCAGCCCAGGAGCTCGCCTTCACGCTGCGCGACGGCCTCGAGTACGTGCAGTGGGGCGTCGACGCGGGCCTCGACGTCGACGCGTTCGTGCCGCGGATCTCCTTCTTCTTCAACGCTCACAGCGACTTCTTCGAGGAGATCGCGAAGTACCGTGCGGCGCGGAAGATCTGGGCGCACCAGATGCGCGACCGCTTCCACGCGAAGGACGAACGGTCGTGGAAGCTGCGCTTTCACAGCCAGACCGCCGGCGTTTCGCTCACCGCCCAGCAGCCGTACAACAACGTCGTCCGCACGGCGCTGCAGGCACTGTCGGCCGTCCTCGGCGGGACGAATTCCCTGCACACGAACTCGCTCGACGAGGCGCTCGCGCTGCCGACCGCGGAGGCCGCGACGCTCGCGCTGCGGACGCAACAGATTATCGCGCACGAGAGCGGCGTCGCCCACGTCGTCGATCCGCTCGGCGGCTCCTACTTCCTTGAGAAGCTGACCGGAGACATGGAAGCGGAGGCCCTCGCGTACTTCGATCAGATCGATCGCATGGGCGGCATGGTCGCGGCCATCGAGCGCGGCTTCCCGCAGAAGGAAATCGCCGAGAGCGCGTACCGCTTCCAGCAGGCCGTCGAACGGAAGGACAAGATCATCGTCGGCGTCAATGATTTCGTGCAGGAAGACGAACCGCCAATCGAGATTCTCTACATCGACGAATCGGCGTCGGCGAAGCAGCTCGCGAAGCTCGAGACGCTGAAGAAAACGCGCGACGCCGGCGCCGTGCGGCGCGCGCTTGATCGCCTCCGTGCCGCGGCGCGCACGAACGACAACGTCATGCCGCCCATCCTCGACGCCGTCCGCGCGTACGCGACCGTTGGCGAGATGTGCGATGCGCTCCGGGAAGTCTGGGGCGAATACGAAGAAGTCCCTGTCATCTGATGCGGAAGCTGAGAGTCGTCATCGCGAAGCCGGGGCTCGACGGCCACGACCGCGGCGCCAAGGTCATCGCGCGCGCGCTCCGCGACGCGGGCATGGAAGTCATCTACACCGGCCTGCGCCAGACGCCCGAGCAGATCGCGTCCGCCGCCCTGCAGGAGGACGCCGACGTCATCGGGCTCTCGATTCTCTCCGGTGCGCACAACCACATCGTCCCGCGCCTGATGGAGCTGCTGAAGGCCCAGAAGCTCGACGATGTGCTGGTCGTGATCGGCGGGATTATCCCGGACGTTGACATTCCGGGGCTGAAGGATGCCGGCGTGAAGGGCATCTTCCTGCCAGGGGCGCCGATGCAGGACATCATCGATTTCATCAATCAGCACGCACGGGCGCGCGTCTAACGGCCGATACATAGACCGTGGCGCATACCCTCCTCCTCGCCGACGACAGCGTGACGATCCAGCGCGTGATCGAGCTGACGTTCGCCGACGAGGACATCAAGGTGGTCGCGGTGAGCGACGGCGACCAGGCGATTGCCCGCCTGGACGCGGCGCCGCCCGACATCGTCCTCGCCGACATCGGCATGCCGGGCCGCAACGGCTACGAAGTGGCGCAGTACGTCAAGCGATCGCCGAAGCTGTCGAAGATTCCAGTTGTGCTGCTCACCGGCGCCTTCGAGCCGGTCGATCAGGCGCGCGCCGCCGAGGCCGGCTGCGACGGCATTCTCGCCAAGCCGTTCGAGCCGCAGCTGGTGATCGCCCGGGTCAAGGAGCTGCTCGGCGTGGGCGGCGCCGCGAAGCCCCCAAAGCCGGCAGCCGAGGTGGCCCAGCCAGTGGCACCGCAAACGGGGTCCAAAGACTACTTCGACCGGCTCGACGCGGCGTTCGCGAGCGCGTCGGCCGCGCCGCCCCCCGCGCTCGTGACGGCCTCGAAGCTGCCCAACCCGCCGGAGTCGAAGCCGGCGGGGGTGCCGCCGCCCCAGAAACAGGACGACATGGACCTGCCACTCGCCGCGCCGAATCCACCGCCGTCGGCCGCCGCGGCGTCCGACGCGTCGATGGCCGAAACCATCGCTGTTCCGAGAGCGTCCGTCCCGCCGCGCCCTGCCGACCCGGGCGAGAACGATGCCACCCGTCCAATGGCCGCGACTCCACGCCCGAACGCGCCGCCCGCTCAGATGCCGGCGCTCGCCGATGCCTTCGCGGCGCTCCTCGCCGCGGAGCAGGCCGAGCCGCTGCCTCCGAGCGTGCCGACCTGGCCCGCCTCCGGTCCGCCTGCAGACGCCATCGCGGAACAGGTTTTCCGCCGCGTGCTCGCAGAAATGTCCGACAAGGCCGTGCGCGAGACGGTGACGTCGCTTGTCTCGCAGATCGCCGAGCGCCTCGTGCGCGAAGAAATCGACCGGATCAAGGCATCGATCAAAGTGTAAGGCGGAGCTTTCTCCGCCCCGCGGCCGTCGCGTAGTACGATCGCCCGATGCCGTCGTATCGACTGCCGGAGAAGCCGGTCCTCGAAGGGCTCGAAGCCAAGTGGATGCCTCAATGGGAGGCGTCTCGCGTCTACGCGTTCGACCGCAGCAAGTCGCGGCCCGACGTTTACGCCATCGACACGCCGCCGCCGACCGTCAGCGGATCGCTGCACGTCGGCCACGTCTTCTCGTTCACGCACACGGACCTGATCGCGCGCTACCAGCGGATGCGCGGCAAGGCCGTTTTCTATCCGATGGGGTGGGACGACAACGGCCTGCCGACCGAGCGCCGCGTGCAGAACTATTACGGCGTCCGCTGCGATCCGTCGCTGGCGTACAACCCGGACTTCAAGCCGCCGGCGGACCCTCCGAAGCCTCCCATCTCAATCTCGCGGCCGAACTTCATCGAGCTGTGCGCGAAGCTGACGGTCGAGGATGAAAAGGCCTTCGAACGTCTCTGGAAGTACCTCGGGCTGTCGGTCGACTGGTCGATGACGTACGCGACCATCGGGAAGCGGGCGCAGCGCGTCTCGCAGCTCGCCTTCCTGCGCGAGCTGTCGCGCGGCCAGGCATATCAGGCGGAGGCGCCGACGCTGTGGGACGTGGACTTCAAGACTGCCGTCGCGCAGGCCGAGCTCGAGGACCGCGACATGGCGGGCGCGTACCATCGAATCAAGTTCGCGGTTGTTGAACGCTCGGCTGAAGCCTCGCGCTCCGCCGGAGCCTTTGTCGAGATCGAGACGACGCGGCCCGAGCTCATTCCCGCCTGCGTCGCGCTGGTCGCTCATCCCGACGATGAGCGCTATAAGGCGCTGTTCGGAAAAGACGTCGTCACGCCGCTCTTCGGCGTCCGCGTGCCAGTGAAGGCGCACACGCTCGCGGACCCGTCCAAGGGCAGCGGCATCGCCATGATCTGCACGTTCGGCGACGTTACCGACGTGACGTGGTGGCGCGAGCTCTCGCTGCCGGTCCGGGCCGTCATCCAGCCGGACGGGACGCTGCGGCCGGTGACCTGGGGCGATCCGCCGTGGGACACGATTGACCCGGACCGCGCGCAGAAGCACTACGGAGACCTCGCGAAGCTGTCCGCGGCGAAAGCGCGGACGAAGATCGTGGAGCAGCTGCGGGAGAGCGGCGACCTCGTCGGCGAGCCGAGGCCGATCACGCACGCCGTCAAGTTCTACGAGAAGGGCGACCGGCCGCTCGAGATCGTGACGAGCCGCCAGTGGTTCATCAGGACCGTGGCGCTGCGCGACGCGCTGCTGATGCGCGGCCGCGCGATCGAGTGGATTCCGTCGTACATGCTCGCGCGGTACGAAAACTGGACCAACGGACTGAACGGCGACTGGTGTATCAGCCGCCAGCGGTTCTTCGGCGTGCCGTTCCCGGTGTGGTATCCCATCGACGAGATCGGCCGCGTCCGGCACGACAAGGCCATCGCTGCGAAGGAATCGCAGCTGCCGTGCGATCCATCGACTGACGTGCCCGACGGCTACCGTCCCGAGCAGCGCGGTCAGCTGAACGGATTCGTCGGCGATCCCGACGTGATGGACACCTGGGCGACGTCGTCGCTGACGCCGCAGATCGTCTGCGGCTGGGAAGAGGATCCCGAGCTGTGGGCGCGCACGTTCCCGATGGACCTGCGCCCCCAGGCGCACGACATCATCCGCACGTGGCTGTTCTCGACGGTCGTGCGCGCGCACCTCGAGGACGACTCGCTGCCGTGGACGCACGCGGCGCTCTCCGGCTGGATTCTCGATCCCGACCGCAAGAAGATGTCGAAGTCCAAAGGCAACGTCGTCACGCCGCTGGCGCTGCTCGAGGAGCACGGCTCCGACGGCGTGCGGTACTGGGCCGCAAGCGGCCGTCCCGGCGCCGACACCGCGTTCGACACGGGTCAGATGAAAGTCGGTCGGCGGCTCGCAATCAAGATTCTTAACGCGTCGAAGTTCGCGCTGGGGAACTCCGATCCGCAGGGAGTGATTGCCGCTCCGGTCGATCGCGCGATGATTCGCAGCCTCGCCGCTCTCGTGGACGAAGCCACCGCGGCCTTCGACGAGTACGACTACGCACGCGCGCTGCAGCGGACGGAGACCTTCTTCTGGCGCTTCTGCGACGACTATCTCGAGCTCGTCAAGGGACGCCGCTACGGCGAACAGGGCGGCGAGGGCGCCGGCTCCGCGAACACGGCGCTGACGACCGCGCTGTCGGCGATGCTGCGGCTGTTCGCGCCGTTCCTGCCGTTCGTGACCGAGGAGGTGTGGTCCTGGTGGCAGGAGGGCTCGATCCACCGGGCGGCGTGGCCGAAGAGCGCGGGGCTGCTGGCAACGCTTGCCGACAACTCGGACGCGACGCGAGGGACCGACGAACGGGCGTACGCCTGGGCGACCGACGTGCTGTTCGAGGTGCGCAAGCAGCGGTCCGAGTCGAAGCAGCCGCTGAAGGTGCCGATCCGGAAGGTCCGCATCACCGCGCACGATACGACCGTCGGGCTGATGCCGATCGTCGAAGCCGATCTCAAATCGGCGCTGCGTGTGCAGCAGTTCGACGTGTCAGTCGGCGATCCCGGTGCGATCGTCGTCGAAGGATATGAAACGCCGGCGTGATTCCGATCGATCCCTCCGTGTATCGCGAGATCGTCCGCAGCGCCCTCGCTGAGGACATCGGCGCCGGCGACGTCACGAGCCTCGCGACGGTGGACGCCGGCATCAGGGGCCGTGGCGTGTTCGTCGTCAAGGCGACTTGCGTCGTCGCGGGTCTCGACGTCGCGCTCGAAACGTTTCGACAGGTTGCAGACGGCGCGCCGTTCGACGCGCGGCTGCTCAAACACGACGGCGACTGCTGCGTCCCGGGCGAATTCGCTGCGGAGGTCACGGCGTCAGCCCGGACGCTGCTCACCGGCGAGCGGACGGCGCTCAACTTTCTTCAGCGCCTCTCGGGAATCGCGACGCTGACACGGCGGTTCGTCGACGCCGCCGCCGGCCGAATTACCATCCTGGACACGCGCAAGACGACGCCGACGCTGCGGACGCTCGAGAGGTACGCCGTCCGAGCAGGCGGCGGCACGAACCATCGATTCGGCCTCTTCGACGCCGTGCTGATCAAGGACAATCACGTCCGTCTCGCCGGCGGCGTCTGCGAGGCTGTCGCGCGTGCCCGCCGAACCGCGCAGCTCCAAGGTGGGAGCCCGCTGACGATTGAAGTCGAGGCGCAGACGCTCGCCGAGGTGGACGAAGCATTGGCAGCGAAGGCCGACGTCATCCTCGTCGACAACATGACGACCGGAGACATCCGCGCGGCAGTTGCCAGCGCCAGGGGACGTGCGAGGGTCGAGATCTCCGGCGGGGTCACGCTCGATCGCATTCCCGATCTCGCGTCCACCGGCGCCGATTACGTGTCGGTCGGTGCGCTCACGCACTCGGCGCCCGCAGTCGATATCAGTCTCGAAATCGAACCGCTGTAATGCTTCCGCCAGACTTCGTCACCGCACTGGACGACGTGCGCCCGCGGCTTGGCCGTCTGGCGACGAGCGTGACGTACTTCGAGACCGTCGGATCGACCAACGACGCCGCAGCCGCGCTGTGCGAGGGCGCCGTTGTCGTCGCCGATGCGCAGACGCAGGGCCGCGGCCGCCGCGGCCGCACCTGGTTCTCGCCCGCGGGCAGCGGGCTGTACGTGTCCGTTGTCCTGACGCCCTCGCGATCCGTCGACCCGCACCGCGCGACGTCGCTGACAACGATTGCCGCGGGTGTCGCACTCGCCGACGGCGTCGAAGCGGCCGCCGGCCTGTCGGTACGGCTGAAATGGCCGAACGATCTGTACGTCGGCCGCCGCAAGCTCGCCGGCATCCTTGCGGAAGCCGGCGGCGCCGCCGCGCGCATGGTCGTCCTCGGCTACGGCATCAACGTCGGCGAGGGCGCCTATCCGTCGGAGCTGCGCGACCGCGTCACCTCGCTCGAGTCCGAGCTCGGGTCGCGTCCGCCGCGCGCGCGCGTCCTCGCCGAGACGCTGGCCGCGCTCG
>DASQHH010000479.1:0-2251 GCA_035632195.1 Vicinamibacterales bacterium | reverse complement strand
CGCCGCGACGGCTGTCAACAGTGCGACAGCCGCGCGTCCCGCGCGACGCGCCGGAACCCCCCGGGACAAACGGACGTTACTTCCCGAGATCGAGGAACGCGTTCAGGTGCAGCAGCGCGCCGATCGCCGGGTTGCCGTACGAGTCGGAATAGCTCTTGTACAGCTTGTTGCCCTCTTCCGCGCCGAACGCTTCGACGAGCAGGTTCCCCACCGAGTATTCCTGCCCCTTGGCGGCCGGGTCGATGATGAACACGTAGATCGCCAGGCCGTTGTTCGATTCGTTGGCCTTGAAGATCTTCCAGCCCGCGGCCATCGCCTTGCGTTCGGGCTTCTCGCTCTTGGCGAGACCTTCCTTGAGCTTGTTCAGCACCGACTCGAAGTCCGCGGTCTTGTCGGCCTTCACGAAGTTCAGAATCACGCCGGCGTCGCTGTTGAAGACGAACGGGCTCGGCTGCGCCGGCTGCTGCGCGCGCGCAGGGGCGGCGCCGAACGCGAGAAGAATTCCCAGAGTCAGAAGAACTGCCCGGCCCCCGATAGCCGGAGCGGCGAGTCGAACCATCACGGCCTCCTTGACGAAGACGAAAGGGCGATACTTTAACGTACTCGGGGCTACACGAAAACCGTCATGACCTCGTGAGCAAGAAGCATTCCCCGCCGGGTCAGGCGCAGCCGCGCCCCCTCATGTAATAGACACCCTTCGTCGACAAATGGCGCCAGGTCCCCCCCAAAGCGCCGCCAGACGTCCACGCCATAGCGCAATCCGACCGCTTCGAGGTCGACGCCCTCCGACAGCCGCAGCGCTGTGAACAGCGCGTCGCCGAGCCGTTCGTCGGGCGTCAGCCGCCGGACGTCCTCGCGGGTCGACTGACCGGTCTGGAGACGCCGCACGTACTCGTCCGTAGACGACACGTTTTTCCACCGCACGCCGTCGCGCGTCGAATGCGCGCCGCACCCGAAGCCGAGCCACTCTCCGTCGGTCCAGTACTTGACGTTGTGGCGCGAGGCGCGGCCCGCGCGGGCCACGTTCGAAATCTCGTACTGCAGGTAGCCAGCCGCATCGAGCCGATCCAGCGCGCTCAGGTACATCGCTGCGGCATCCTCGTCGGGGGCCTGCGACCAGCGGGATCGGGCCATGTCGTCCTTGAGCGGCGCGTTCGGATACACCTCGAGGAGATAGAGGGACAGGTGATCGGGCCCGAGCGCGATCGCGCCGTCAACCGACTCGAGCCACTGGTCGACGCGCTGTTCGGGCAGCCACATCATCAAATCGACGCTGATGTTGTCGAAGCCCGCGGTGCGCGCTTCGCCGACCGCCGCCCGCGCCCGATTCGCGTCGTGCAGTCGCGACAGCCGCCGGAGTTCCTCGTCGCGCAGCGACTGCACGCCGAAGCTCACGCGGTTGACGCCCGCATCCCGAAAGCCCGCCAGCCTCGCCGTCGTGACGGTTTCGGGGTTGGCTTCGATCGTGATTTCGCAGTTCCGGTCGACGTCGAACGACCGCCGGCAGGCGGCAATCACGCGCGCGATCTCGGCCGGCTCGAGCAGTGACGGCGTTCCGCCGCCGAAGTAGATCGTGTCTGCCTCGTTATCTGCCCCACCCGCCCCACTTGCCCTGCCTGCCTGGATCTCGCCGACGAGCGCGTCGACGTACCGCCCTTTCAGATCGGCGTCGAACAGGCCGCGGTTGAAGTTGCAGTAGTTGCAGATTGCGGAACAGAAGGGAACGTGGACGTAGAGCCCCAGCACCTGTCGATCTTACGATCCGGCACGGCCTCCAGGCCATTTCAAGTCCGCCTTGCCGTCGCGCGCCGCGGGCTCGCGGAGCTGCGCGCGCGCCTGGCGTCCCGTGCCGCGGGGCGCGGGAAGCGCCTTCTTCCCGGCGCGCATCTTCCACAGCGCGATGAGGTCGTCGACCCCGCCGTTGACCGGCAGCTCCCGGTAGTCCGCGCCGTCCATTTCGATGAACTCGCACATCTCGTGCAGGCGGGACCGCATACGGAAGCCGATCCGGAAGAGCAGCGAGTTCGGATCGGAGTCGTCCGGGATGTCGAGGTAATTCGACGTGAACATCGTCGTCCGCCGCTCGTTGTAGCGCGTGTTGACGATGAGGTTCATCGTCTCTTCGACCCATTCGGACGTCTTTTCCGCGCCGAGGTCGTCGAGGACGAGCAGGTCCGCGGTGAGCACGGGACGCAGTACCTCGAGCTCGGTCGTGCGAATCGACGGATCGTAGGTGCTGCGGATGACGCGG
>DASQHH010000478.1:0-2923 GCA_035632195.1 Vicinamibacterales bacterium | reverse complement strand
GGCGTACCTGCGCACTTATTCCGCGCCGGTCAGGCTCGATGAGCTCATTGCGCAAGCGAGCCCCGACATTCGCACGACCTTCGCTCGCGACGTCCTGCCGGGCGGCTCCGGTGTCGTCTCCGAGCAGGAGTACCGCGCGGCCGTCGATACGCACCTGCCTCGATTGCGGCAGATCTTTCGCGATTACTTCGCAACGACGGGAGCGGTCGCGATGGCGTTTCCGACGACACGGGTGCCGGCGCCGCTGATCGGAGACGACGTCGAGCTGTCGATCCGCGGCGAGAAAGTGGAATTTGCCGCCGCGACAGCCCGCAACATTGCGCCGGGCAGCACGGTCGGGATCCCCGGGATCGTCCTGCCGGTCGGGTTGACGCGCGAGGGGCTGCCTGTCGCGATTGAGCTCGACGGCCCCACTGGCGGGGATCGCGCCCTACTTCGGCTGGCTCTCGCGGCCGAAGCCGTGCTCGGACCGATCGCGCCTCCGCCCGCGAAGTGACAGGGGCTCGCCACGCGGAATTCCCCGCTTCACGCCCGGATGCGCGTCATGTCGGGGTCATAGAGCGGACGCACCGACACCGTCGCGGGATAGCAGCGTCCGGCGACATCGACCTGCCACTCGCCAGCGGCGAGATATGCCGCATCGACGGTCTGTCTTGGCTCGATCATCGCGAGGCCGACGGCACCTCCGAGCGTGTGGCCGTACGAGGCGGCGCGGACGTAGCCGACGGGCGCGCCATTTCGCCGTACGACCTCGGCATGGAACATCAGCGGCTCGGGGTCCTTCAGCAGGACCTGGACTAGCCTGCGCTGCGCCGGACCCCGCCCCTTGCGCGCGAGCAGCGCGTCGCGCCCAATGAATCCGTCCGGCTTGTTGAAGTCGACGGCAAAGCCCAGACCGGTCTCGATCGGATCATCCGTGTTGTCGATGTCGTGCCCATAGTCGCGGTACCCCTTCTCCATGCGCAGGCTGCCGAGCGCCTTGAGACCCGCATGGATGAGCCCGAAATCGCGGCCGGCGGCGACGAGTCGCTCATACACGTGCACCGCCTGCTCGGTCGGAACATAGAGCTCGTAGCCGAGCTCGCCGAGGTAGGTGATTCGAACGCATAACACCCGTGCGAAGCCGATGTCGATCTCCCGAGCAGCCCGAAACGGGAACGCCTCGTTCGAGAGATCCGCCGTCGTCAGCCCCTGTAGCAGTGCGCGCGAGCGTGGTCCCTGCACGTTCAACTGTGCGTACGCGGACGTCACGTCGGTCACCGCCGCGTGGGCGGATGACGGAATGTGGCGGCGCATCCAGGTTTCGGCGTGACGCACCATCGTGTCCGTCACCACGACGAGGAAGTGCTCGTCGTCGAGCTTCGTGACCGTCAGGTCCGCCTCGAGCAGCCCGCGCTCGTTCATCCACTGCGTGTAGGTAATGAATCCCGGTGCGCCATCGACGTTGTTTCCCGAAATGTGGTTGAGGCAACGGCCGGCGTCTGGACCCTGGACCAGAAACTTCCCCATGAACGACATGTCCATCGCGATCACGCCCTGACGCGCCGCGTGGTGCTCGGCTTGCCACTGGGGGAACCAGCGCTGTCGTCCCCACGACAGCGGCCCCGGATCGGGTGCGCGACCCTCGCCCGCGTACCAGTCCGGACTTTCCCAGCCGCTGACGTCGCGGAAATAGGCGCCTGCGGCGGCGAGCCGCTCGTGCAGGGCCGATCGGCGTGCGCCGCGTGCGCTTTCCAGCGACATCGTCGGGTAGTGGCAGCGATAGACCATCCCGAGTGATTCGATCGTGCGTTGGCGCCGGTATTCCGGGTTGGCCTGGTACCGATGCAGCCGATCGATGTGAAAGCCGGTTACGTCGACGTCGGCTATGCCGTTGGCGATCCAGTGCGCAACGACCCGTCCCAGTCCGCCGCCCGTCAGAACGCCGATTGAATTGAGCCCGGCGGCGACGAAGTAGCCCCGAAGTTCCGGCGCCTCGCCGACGATCGGGCGCAGGTCGGGCGTGAAGCTCTCCGGACCGCAGAAGAACTTCTTGATCCCCACTTCGGCCGTGACCGGAACGCGTCCCATCGCGCGGTCGAGGAACGGCGCCATCCGGTCCCAGTCCGGCGGCAGCTCGCCGAACGAGAAGTCCGCCGGCACGCCTTCCACCCTCCACGGTGCACAGACGGGCTCGAAAAGGCCAACCATCAGTCCGCCGCCTTCCTCGCGGTAGTAGCCGTAGGCTGACGGATCCTCAAGCACCGGCATCTTCGGCGGCAGATCGCGAATCGGCTCCGTGATCAGGTAGTAATGCTCGGCCGCCTGATTGGGGACATTGACGCCCGCCAGCGCCGCGAACTGTCGCGCCCACATCCCGGTGCAGTTGACGACGAACTCCGCCTGTATGTCGCCGTGGGCCGTCCGCACGCCGGCCACGCGTCCGCGCCGTTGCAGTACGCCAAGCGCCTGGACCCCCTCGAGAATCTTGACGCCGCGCATCCGCGCGCCCTTCGCGAGCGCCATCGTGACGTCCACCGGATTTACGCGCCCGTCGCCCCTAACATAAAAGCCCGCTTCGATGTCGTCCGTCCGGGCGAGCGGAAACAGCTCGCCGACCTCCCGCGGCGACAGTTCCTGGACGTCGATCCCGCAGTAGCGATTGAACGCGGCGACCCGACGAAACTCCTCGAGCCGATCGCGGTCGGCCGCAACTTCGATGAAGCCGATCGGCGCGAACCCCGTGGCCTGCCCGGTCTCGGCCTCGAGCCGGGAATAGAGGTCGCGTGTGTACTTGCGCATCTCGGTCGACGTCTCTGACGTGGAGCCGAAAGTGACCATCAGCCCGGCCGCGTGCCAGGTCGATCCGGCGGTCAGCTGGTGCTGCTCGACCAGCACGACGTCGCGCCATCCGAGAGCGCCCAGATGATAGGCGACCGAGGTT
>DASQHH010000477.1:0-5126 GCA_035632195.1 Vicinamibacterales bacterium | reverse complement strand
CGACAGGTACGCCTCCGGCTGGAAGAAGCGGATTTTCCGAACGCGCTCGCGGCTGATGCGGCTCGCCGTCAGGTTTGCCGTGCATCCGTTCGCGAAGCGCAGGCGCGCGTTGGCGATGTCGACGCGGCCTGTCAGGACCGGCACGCCGACGGCCTCGATCGACTCGATCTCCGACGTGACGATCGACAGCACGACATCGAGATCGTGAATCATCAGATCGAAGACGACGTCGATGTCGAGGCTGCGCTCGGGGAACGTACCGAGGCGGTGCACTTCGATGAAGCGGGGATCGACGAGCAGGGGCCGCGCGGCGTCGACGGCCGGATTGAAGCGCTCGGTGTGCCCGACCGCCAGCGGAACGCCGGCCCGCCCCGCCGCGGCGATCAGCGCGTCGGCCTCGGCGATCGTCCGGGCGAGCGGCTTCTCCACGAGCGCCGGAATGCGCGCATCCAGGAAGGGCCGCGCCACCGCTTCGTGGCGCTCGGTGGGAACAGCGATCGTCACCGCGTCGACCCGTCCCGACAAATCGCGCGGGTCGTAGACGGCCCGTGTGCCGCTCGATGCGGCGATCTCGTCGGCGCGCGCGCGATTCGTGTCGACCACGGCCACGAGCTCGACGTCGGGCATCGCGGCGAAAATGCGGGCGTGATGGCGGCCCAGATGGCCGACACCGATGACGGCGACGCGCAGCGGCACGCGTGAATTTTAGATGATCAGGCGGCCGCCGCGGCGCGGAGGCCGCCGCGGACGTCGTCGAGGATGTCCTCCACCGACTCGCACCCGACGCTGAACCGCACGAACCCTTCGCCGATGGCGTCGCCGCCCCATCGCGCCCGCCGCTCCGCGCTCGAATGGACGCCTCCGAAGCTCGTGGCTTCCTTGACGAGCGTCAGCGATCGGAAGAACGCCTCCGCCCGCGCGCGCGTTCCGAGATCGAAGCTGACGACGGTGCCGAACGCGAGCATCTGGCGCTTCGCGATCCCGTGCGCGGGATGGCTCGTCAGTCCCGGATAGTGGACGGCCGCGACGACGGGCTGCGTCGCGAGAAATTCGGCGACCCGCTGCGCCGTGTCGCACTGCCGGCCGAGGCGCAGCGGCAGCGTCGCCAGCGAACGATGCGCGAGCCACACTTCCATCGGTCCCGGAATCGCGCCGTGCTGCGTCCGCCAGGTGCGCAGCAGCCCCGCGCTCTTGGCGTCCGCGGCGGCAGCGTGGCCGAGCACGAGATCACTGTGGCCGGTCAGCGCTTTCGTATCGGAGGCGACGACGAAATCGGCGCCGAGCGCCAGTGGACGCTGCAGATAGGGCGTGGCGGTCGTGTTGTCGGCGACGACGAGCACGCCTTTCGCTTTGGCCGCGCGCGCCAGCGCCGCGATGTCGCAGACGTCGAGCTGCGGATTGCTCGGCGTTTCGATCATCAGCAGCTTCGCGCCGTCGAGGAGCGCCGCCTGGCCGCCGTCGCGGGTGGGCCCCTGCCGCACCTGGATGCCCAGCGACTGCCACCAGTTCGACGCGATGACGCGCGTCGTGTAATACGAATCCCCGGGGAGCACCACGACGTCACCCGGCTTGAGCGTCACGCCGAAGACGGCGTCGATGGCGGCCATGCCGGACGCAAACACGATCGACTCCCCGCCCTCGAGGAGCGTCAGTGCCTCTTCGAACGCGGACCACGTCGGATTGTGGAAGCGGCCGTACGTCAGCGGATGGCTGGCCGGCTCTCCGGGCGTCATGTACGTAGCCGAGAACTGTGGGCCGTCCATCCAGACGCCCGCGTTCCCATGGCGATAGCCCGCGTGAACAACTTCCGTTTCCCTAGTCACCGCTGCGCTCCTGCGCGGATCTCGTCGACCGCGCGCTGCATCGCGTCGAGGCTCGCCGACACGTCGTCGGCGGTCGTCGCCCAGGACGACACGCTGATCCGCATCGCCGTGCGTCCCTGCCATTCGGTTTTAGCTGGGGCTCCGCCCCAGACCCCGGCTCGGTCGCTCGCGGGGCCCCTACGCCCCGCTCCGCTCCCTCGCGGGCGCGCCGTGCGCGCCGTTAGCGTGGCACCACTCCACGGCATTCTGCATGGCCTCGAGGCTGACCGCGACGTCCGCGTCCGTCGTCGCCCAGGACGACACGCTGATCCGCATCGCCGTGCGTCCCTGCCACTCTGTCGCGCCGCACCAGCACGTTCCATCCCGCTGGATGCGATCGATCACGGCGCGCGTGAACGCCGGCGGGCCGAACGACACGAGGACCTGGTTGATCACGACGTCGTTGAGAATCTCGTGGCCGCGCGCGCGCAGGCCGGCGGCGAACGCCTGCGCGTGGGCGCACGTCCGATCGATCAGCGCCGCCAGACCCCTGCGTCCGAGCGATCGCAGCGCGGCCCAGAGCTCGATCCCCCGCGCGCGCCGGGACATCTCGGGCGTGTACTGGGAGGGCTCGCGGCGATCCGTCGGCGAGAAATACGCAGACGACGCCGTCATCGCCGACCGAAGCGCCGCCGGATCGCGGACCAGCGCGACGCCGCAATCGTACACGGCGTTCGGCCATTTGTGGCCGTCGGTCGCCCAGGAGTCGGCTTCGGCAATGCCATCGGTCAGGTGTCTGAAGCGCGGCGACACGGCGGCCCATAGTCCGAAGGCGCCGTCGACGTGGACCCAGGCCCCGGCGGTGCGGGCGCGCGCGCACACGTCGCGGGCCGGATCGAACGCCCCGCTGTTCACGTTTCCCGCCTGGATGCAGACGATCGTCCGGGCGTCGAGCACCGGCAGCGCGTCCGCGCGCATGCGTCCCTGACCGTCCACCGGCACGCGATGGACGCGCTCGCGGCCCAGCCCGAGCAGCGTCAACGCCTTCAGCAGCGAGACGTGCACTTCGTTTCCGACGACGACGCGGATCGGCGGCGCGCCGAAGAGCCCCTGGCCCTCGACGTCCCAGCCGGCGGCGGCCAGCAGCGCGTGGCGCGCCGCTGCCAGTCCGGCGAGGTTCGCCAGCGTCGCTCCGGTCACGATCGCGCCGCCGCAGCCCGCCGGCAGCCCAAGCAGATCGCGCGTCCAGTCGAGCGCGACTTCCTCGAACGCCGCGCCTGCCGGGGACATCGTCCGCAGCGCCACATTCTGATCCCACGCCGACACCAGCCAACTCGCGGCAACCGACGCGGGCAGCGCGCCGCCGTTCACGAATCCGAAATAGCGCCCGCCGGCCGTCGCGGCGGTCGCGGGCGATCCGATGCGATCGAGCAGCGCGACGATCGCTTCCCCCTGCGCCGGTTCTGCCGGAAGGGGCATCGTCAAAGCGTCGAGCGCGGTGATGTCGTCTGCAGCGGGCGTCGCACGCTGCGTGCCGACGCGGCGCAGGTACGAGGCGGCCCTTGCAGCGACGTCCGCAAGCAGGGTGTCGGTGGTCGTCACTGCGGCGACGATACGTCACGCTCCGGTCGAGCACAAGGTCCATCGAGCGAATGGACCCGACGCTGGATCACCGCGGACGCTCCATCGGCTCGCCGATGAGCAGCCGGTTCTGAGGCGTAATCGTCGACGGGATCGTCTGCGTCCAGACGCGATAATCCGCCCGCGCGAGCCCGGCGGCGCGCACGACGTCGATCGCGATCGCGGCATCGAGCCAGCCATCGAGGCGTCCGGTGTCGCACGCCGTCGCGTCATGGCAGCACGGCCCCACGGCAACGCGCGCCCGCGCTGCCCGCGCGCGCGCGAGCACCAGGTCGGTGAGCGCGCCGCACGCATGGATCGACACGACGAGGTCGTCGGGTTCGAGAGCGACATCTTCGACCGAGGTCGTCGTGAACGCGACCCGATCGCGCAGCCGCGGCCAGACGTCGACGAGCGCCGCGTGCACCGCGGCGTGCGATGGCGGGAGGGCGGTGTCGGCGACGAGCCCCGCGGGGGACGAGTTGTCGAGGAGGATCAGCACCTGCCCGAGCAACCCGTGTCCGCCGCACACATCGACGACGCGGCCGCCCCGGAACAGGCGCCGGACGCGTTTCGCCGTCTCCCAGCTCTCGAAGAGCTCCTTGCGCGGGAGGCATCCGGCGCGACACACGGCGCGAGCGATACGCGCGAACAGCGTGTCGCCCTGAAAGCGGTCCCGATCGCGATCGGTCAGACGGCCGCGGGACGCGGGCGAAAAGGACGAGGGCGCAAACCGCGGTGGCCCGCTGCGCTTCGAGTGTGTTGAAGCCGATAAGGACATGGATGTCCATCCTGGAGCGACTGCGCGAGACAGCTCGGCAGTACCCGATGTTGACGCGCGGCTGGTGGATTTCCACTGCGGCCTGCGCGCTCTCCGCCGGTGCCCTGCTCGTAGCGACCGCCGTCGAGACCCCGCGAGTGATCCGGTTCGTGCCCCCGCAGCCGCCCGAGATCGCGCACGATCTCGTCGTGCGCAACGCCCCGGACCAGTCGGGACGCAAGGCGACGTTTCGCCTGCTGCTCTTCACCGACGAGTTCCGCTGGCGGCTGAGCTCGGCGGCGTCGCTCGAAAACGGGCTCGCGGAGCCCGAGTTCACCGACGCGATGAAAGCCGTGCTCAACAGCGCAAGGGAGATCATCTGCGTCGGCGCCAGCTCGCAGGAACTGCCGCCGGGCGTCCCCTTCGAACAGGGCAAGACCGTCGAAGAGCGCCGGGCGGCGCGCCGCGCCGAACAGATTGCCGTGTGGGTCCGCAAGGCTCTGACGCGCCCGCTGCCGGTCCGCAAGCTCAACGTCGGCTACCACACGCCGACCGAACGCTCGAACAACACGTCGGATCAGCGGCGCGTGGTGATCATTCTCGTGCTCGAGCGCGACGATCAGACCAACATCGATCAGGCGCTCCGCGAGGCCATGGAACGCGAGAGCGCGCGCGCGCCGATTCTCGACGCGCTGTTGAAAGAGTACTCGCTCGGCGGCGGCGCGAACTTCACCTGGGAGTAACGGAGCGGGCGGATGTCGAAGTTGATGGTAGTCGGACACTATTCCACGACGCTCCTCGTTGCCTGGGCAGTCTGGGCGGCGTGGCTCGGATGGCAGGTTCGGTGGTTCCTGCGGCTGCGGAACGAAGAGCCGCTCGTCCTCGACAGCCCCGTAGAGGGTCCAGCCACTGCGGCACGTGCCTCTGACGCCCCTGAACCGGCG
>DASQHH010000476.1:0-1824 GCA_035632195.1 Vicinamibacterales bacterium | reverse complement strand
CGTTCGGGCTGTGTCTCGTGTGCGCGCCGGCCGGCGCGCAGACGCTGCCGTCCGAGCCGATCACCGTCGCCGACGGGCGCGTCACCATCGGCGGAGACGTCGCCGCGTCGGTCGGCTCGAGCGACCCCGGCTTCTTCAACTACACGGACTACGAATACTCCGCGCTGCGGATGCTGCGCATCGACATCAGCGCGGCCGTCAACGCCGGGGAGCACGTCGCCGTGCTCGGCCAGGTCCGCATGGACATGGCCATCGACGACGTCCGCTCGGCGGGCGTCGAACCCTATGCGCTCTACCTGCGATACCGGCCCTGGACCAGCCAGGACGTTGCGGTGGAAATCGGGCGCATCCCGCCCGCGTTCGGCGCGTTTGCGCGCCGCAGCTACGGCAGCGACAACCCGCTCATCGGCTATCCGCTCGGCTATCAGTATCTGACGACGCTGCGCGCCGATTCGCTTCCGGCCAACGCCGACGAACTGCTGCGGAAGCGCGGACGCGGCTGGCTCGACACGTTTTCGATTGGCGATCCGACGCTGAAGCGCGGCGTGCCGCTCGTCAGCGCGTTCAACTGGGACACCGGCGTTCAGGTTCACGCGGGCACCGACGTCGTCAAAGGCACGTTCGCGGTGACGACCGGCACGCTGTCGAATCCGCGTCTGTCGGACGACAACGACGGACGCCAGTTCGCCGGACGTGCGGAGCTGCATCCGCTGCCCGGGCTGATCGTCGGCACGTCCCTGGCGCGCGGACCGTTCGTCAGCTCCAACGCCGTGCGGGCGGCGGTGGCGAAGGGCGCGCGCGACGGCGACTTCACACAGACGGCGTGGGGCACCGACGTCGAGTATTCGAGTGGCTATTTTCTCGGGCGCTTCGAATCGATCTGGAGCCGGTGGCGGATCCCGGTCATCGATCCGGTGGCCGCCGATCTTCCGCTCGACGCCGTTTCCACGTCGTTTGAGGGCCGCTACAAACTGATGCCCGGTCTCTACGTGGCGACGCGCATCGATCGCCTCGTTTTCAGCGACGTCGTCGGGACGACGCAGACGCTCCCCTGGGACGCGCCGGCCGGCCGGGTCGAGGTGGGCGCCGGATACTCGATCCAGCGCAACCTGCTTCTGAAGGCGTCCGTGCAGCGCAACAGCCGCAACGGCGGTCCGCTGAAGCAGGCCGAGACGCTGGGCGCGGTGCAGCTGGTGTTCTGGTTCTAGATGACGCGTCTTGTTCTGGCTGCGCTCGCGACCGCCGCGCTCACCGCGCCGTTTCCACGGCCCGGCGGGATCCGGGGCCGCGTCGAACTGCGAAAGGCGCCGACGCCCGTGGAGCGCCGCCCGCAGGTCTCCGATCTCGGCGCCCCGGCCGCGCGCGATCTGCCCGATCTGCTGCGGTCGGTCGTCTACCTCGAGTCGGCGCCGCGCGGGGCCTTCGAGACCAACGAGGGCGGCCACGCCGTCATGGACCAGCGCAACGAGACGTTCGTGCCGCACGTGCTGGCGATCACGACGGGCACGACGGTCGACTTCCCGAATTCCGACAGGTTCTATCACAACGTGTTTTCGCTCTCGAAGACGAAGCGCTTCGATCTCGGCCGCTACGCCGCCGGCGGGTCCCGCAGCGTCACGTTCGATCGGCCCGGCATCGTGCGCGTCTTCTGCGACATCCATTCGCACATGAGCGCCTTCATTCTGGTGTTCAGCCACCCGTTCTTCGCCCTGACCGACGACCAGGGCCGCTACCACATCGGCAGCGTCCCGCCCGGCACCTACAACGTCATCGCGTGGCACGAGGGGACCGCGACCGACGCGACACCCGTGACCGTGCCCGACG
>DASQHH010000475.1:0-1970 GCA_035632195.1 Vicinamibacterales bacterium | reverse complement strand
CAGCCCGAAGAACATCGATCGCATCATCGACCTCGGTGTGGCGCAGTCCGGCGCGCGGCAGTTCCGGGAAGCGATCGCGACGTTCACGCGGGGGCTCGAGCGCGAGCCGGGCAATGCCGACAGGGCGCTGCTGCTCCGATGGCGCGGGCATCGCTATCTGTCCGTGCGTGAATTCGATAAGGCGTTCGCCGACCTCACGCGGGGCAGCCGCATCGACCCCACGATCTACGGCATCTGGTACCACCTCGGCATTGTCCAGTACGTCCGCGGAGACTTTGCCGCGGCGGCCGCGTCATTTACCAAAGCCCAGCCCATCGCGCCGGACGCCGGCGAACTGGCCGGGTCCACGGACTGGCTGTGGATGTCGCTCAGCCGGGCCGGCCGCAGCGCGGACGCGAAGGCGATGCTCGATCGGCGGCCCGATAACAAGCCTGTGACCAACGCCTACACGCGGCGGCTGCAGCTCTATCGCGGTGAGATTGGTCCGGACGCCGTCGTCACGCCCGCGGATACGGACGATGTGCAGGTCGCGACGCTGGCGTACGGCCTGGGCAACTGGTATCTCGTGCGCGGCGACACGGCGCAGGCGCGCCGATGGTTCGAACGATCCGTCCAGTCCGGCGGGTGGCCCGGGTTCGGTTTCATCGTCTCGGAGGTGGAGCTCCGACGACTTCGTTGAGGACGCGTGATCTCGCGCTCATGAGAGACGAACGTAGTCTCGGTGCGCGGGCGACGGCTCGATCGGCCAGGGCTTTCCCAGGTCCTGAGAGCTCTATGCTTCTGTATCAGCGGAAGGTCTTCCGTCTGGAGCAGGCTGCGTGACGAGATGAGCACTCCGTAGCAGAAGTCAGGGCTGCCGTCGGAACGCCGCTTCCCAGATCACCGGCCCGCCCGTCCTCAGCGTACCAGCCGCCGGCCGGTTGTACTCGCGCAGCGGGACCGACGGATCCTGCGCAAAGCCCGCGCGGCGCATTTCCTCCATCAGTTGCCCTTCGGTGAGAAAGCACTGCGGCTCGCCGGAGAACTGCGTGAAGATGAACGGCTCGCCCCCGGGGCTCCCGTGGACGCCGACCGGCTCCGCGTCCGGCGGGAGCGTGTGCCGCGAGAACGTGAAGACGAACAGGCCCGCGCCCGGCCGCGCGACGCGCGCCGCTTCGGCGACCGCCTGACGGAACTGCGCTGCCGAACGCGCCAGGTTCCAGATGCCGTGCGCGACGATCAGGTCGACGCTGCGGTCGCGGACCGGAATCGCCTCCATCGGCGCGAGCGCGAGCCGCAGCCGCTGCTCGAGCCGTTCCTCGCGCGCGCGTTCCGCCGCCGCGGCAATCATCGGCCACGACAGATCGGTGCCGACGACGGTCCAGCCGAGGCGGGCGAGGGGAATCGCGTTGCGCCCGGCGCCGCAGCCGAGGTCGAGCAGGCGCCCGTGCGGCGTCCGCCGCAGCTCCGCTTCCGCGAACGCCATCAGCACCGCGTTCGGCGTTCCCTTCGCGAAGCCCGCGACCATCTCGGGCGCGCTCCATGTGGATCCTGCGAGCGGGTCTTTCACGTGATGGGCCTGCACGGCCGGCTCCCGGCCTCCGGCGTCGCGCCGCTCCACTCGACCCAGTCCTCGCCGAAGAGCTCGCACGGGTGCAGCGTTCTCTCGGTGCCGTTGCCGCAGCGGAGGTCGTCAGCGGGGCAGTACTTGTCGCATCCCCAGCAGACGCGGTCCGGGTGGCCCGGATGCAGCGGAATTCTGACCACGACTCGATGATGTCACGGCGCCCGAAAGCCGGCTATGACGGCCGTCATAGTGGCGCCGAAGCGTCGGCGCTTCTCAGTCGCGGGCGTCATGGATGCAGGCGAAACGCGCGTCGGTTCAACTGCCGCATCGCGCGGAAATGCCGGTGGTCGATCGTCAGGAAGAACCTGGAACCGGGAACCTGGAACCTATGCTTTGATCGGACTCGGCGCGCCCGGCGTGCCGA
>DASQHH010000474.1:0-6617 GCA_035632195.1 Vicinamibacterales bacterium | reverse complement strand
ACGAGCCGCGTCTGCCGCGGTGTAATCACGGGAGATGCGGGGGGCGCAGGAGCGTCTGGATGTCCGCGCGCGCTTTCGCTCCCAGCATCAGCGCCCCCGCGGCCGCAGACGAGGCGTCCCATGCGCGCGCCATGTCGCCGGCCAGAGCTGCCTGGCGGCGAATCTCGGTCGCGTTGGCCGCGAGCTGCACCGCGCTGATGAGCAGGGCGTGCGCCGCCGCCAGCTCCTCGGGCGGCACGATGGCGGACGCCAGCGTCTGGATTTGCTTCGCCAGTCGGTCGGCGCTCGACAGGCTCGCCGGCGTCGATCCCGACAGGGAACGGATGTCCTCGAGCGACGGCTTCAGCGCCGCGAACAAATCCATCGGCGCGCGGATGGCCGCGCGATACTGCGCGTACACCGGCGCGCGCAGTGCCCACCGATCGCGGGCCAACCGCAGTCGCCGTGCAGCGTCGAGCTTGTCCTGGACCGCGGCGACGAGCGCCGTCACTGATTCCGGCCGCAGCCCTCCGAGCGCCTTGTCCCGTTGATCCACGGTCGTCAACAGACGCTCCAGGCCGTGCACGTCGCCCAGCCGTGCGCGGCGGTCCGCAGCGGCGAGAGTCCGTGCCGTCAAGGTCCGGTAGCGCTGATCCACCCGCCGCTCGAACACGATCGCCGCTTCGGTTTCGGCGCGCGTCTCATCCGCCCAGTCGCCGGGCAGATCGGCCCGCTCGCGATCGATGGCCGCAACCGCCGCCGACAGCAGCGACGTGCGTTCGGTCGCATTTCCGGCCAGAGACGCGGCCGTCAGTACCTGTTCGATCGCTTCCTGGAGTGAGGGCTTCGGCAGCAGCGGCTCGAGCGGCGACGGCGCCGCGGTGAATGCGGACAGCGAGAGCGCGTACTTTCCCGGCGTCCCCGTCGAGGCGCGAAGGTCCGCGATCGCCTCGTCCAGCAGGCTGAGCATCTGGAGCACTTCGCCTTCGCGGTAGTGGAAGTGCGTCGCCGGCCACTCCGACAGCTGTTTGCGCGCCGCTTCGACGAGGGCGAGCCGCCGCGGGTTGTCATGTGACACAGCGACTTCGTTCAGCGCCTGCGCGATCGCGTTCGACAGCGCGGCATAGTCGTTCTCCGCCTGGGTTTCGATGTAATGGCGGGTGCGCACCGACGTCGCGTACCGCTCCGTCCGCGCCCAGTCGACGGAATCAGCGGCGATATTCACCAGCTGCAGAGACGTGTCGTCGGACGCGGACGCCGGCATCGAGAAAACCACGCGATCGCCAACGCGCGCCGGTTCGCCGAAGCTCACGAGCGAGCCTCCGTCGCGCAGGAACACGCGCAGCTCGGTCGAATCGCCGTCCGGCGCGCTCTGCGCCGACGCGTGGACGCCGGCGGCGGCGGCAATCGCTCCGCACACCGCGATCCGCGCGAGCGCTGAGCTCAGCTGGTGCATGAAGGTTTCAGCGTACGCCCGCGGTACCGGTGCGTCAAGCATCCGGCCTGTGGAAAACCTGTGGACCGAACGTGCAAATCCTGTTGACGAAGCGACACGTGAAATTTATTTCTGGTGTGTCCTCCGTGAAAATCGCCGCCGACGCGCGCTGTGCATCCGCTTTCGCGGAGCGCTTCGCTTGATCGCGCGAAATGGCTGCGTACAATCGTCCGCACTCAGCCCCCAGACTTTTCGTTTCGCAAACGTGACCGCTGACGTACATCGCTTCGAACATTCCATCGCGGGACGCGCCTATCTCATCGAGGTTTCGGCGGTATCGAAGGACCGCTGGCGCGCGCACATCGTGCGCCTCCCCGGCGTGCCGACCGCGCTGATGCCGTTTTACGGACGGACGCCGGACGAGGCCGCCGATCTGCTGTCGGCGTGGCTCACGCGCGCCCATCAGCGCGCTGCCGTGGCCGGCGGGACGGTGTAGCATGAGCGCATGCGCCCTCTGCTTGCTGCGGCTGCGGCCGCTCTCGCGTTAGTCGCTCCTCTTTATGGTCAGACGCCCGACGGCGCACAGCAGCCGGCGCGCGGACCCGCACAATTCCAGTTCCGCCAGCCCGACTTCGACCGACAGCTCAGCGAACAGGCCAAGACCGATCAGACGTGGCGTGACGCGAGCCAGGGCTTCATGCAGATCGAAAAGATCACCTACCGCAGCAAGGTGGGCGACCTCGACATCCCTGCGTTCGTCTTCCAGCCGCTGAAGCTCCGCGGCCCGAAAGGCCACGCCGCGCTCGTCTGGGTCCACGAAAACATCCGCGGCCATCTCTACGAGCACTACATTCCCTACATCCGCGAAGCGACTGCCAAGGGCTACATCGTGATCGCGCCCGAGTATCGCGGCAGCATCGGCTACGGCAAAGACTTCTACGACGCGATCGACTATGGCGGCAACGAGGTCGACGACGTCGTCACGGCCGTCAGCGTGCTGACGAGCAAGTATCCCGCGGTCGATCCGTCGCGCATCGGCATCATCGGCTGGAGCCACGGCGGAATGATCACGCTGCTGTCCATCCTCAGGAATCAGACGATGTTCAAGGCGGCGGTCGCCATGGTGCCGGTGACGAACCTCTTCCAGCGGCTGGCGTGGAAGGGCGTCGAAAACCAGCATCGCGCGATCGACCCGGCCAACCGGTACGGCGGCCTGCCGGCGGAGCGGCACGAGGTCTACAAAGATCGCTCGCCGCTCTACAACATCGACAAGCTCGAGATTCCGCTGCACGTCGGCGTCACGAAGAACGACGAAGACGTCAACATCGAAGAAGACATGCAGCTCGTGGACGCGCTTCGCTCGCGCAAGCCGTTTCTGGCGGAGACGATGGTCTACGACAATCCCCCGGGCGGCCATACGTTCGACCGCCGCGTCGATCCGAAGACCTGGCAGCCGGAGAACACGCGCGAGCAGCGGGACTCGTGGAACCGCGTGTGGACGTTCCTCGATTGGAACCTCGATCCGTTCCACGACACGGCGCCGACCAGGTCGCAGCAGCAGTGATCCCGAAGCTCGCGCTGCGCGCGAGCGAGTTCACAGATGGTGATCCCGCCCGTCGAGCCGATGCTGGCGAAGCTCGCGGACGAGGTGCCGGCGGGCGCGTTTCTCTACGAACCGAAGTGGGACGGCTTTCGCGCGGTCGTATTCCGATCGCCGTCCGAGGTCTTCATCCAGAGCCGCGATCTGCGGCCCCTCGACCGCTACTTTCCTGAGCTGCACGAGGTCCTCTCGACCGCCCTGCCCGACGGCTGCGTCGTCGACGGCGAGATCGTCATCGCCACGGCGAGGGGACTCGACTTCGACGCTCTGCAGATGCGGCTGCATCCCGCTGCCTCGCGCGTCAACAGACTGGCGAAGGAAACGCCCGCGTCGTTCGTCGCGTTCGATCTCGTCGCCGCCGACGATCGCGATCTGCGGGACGCACCCTTCGCGCAGCGGCGCACGCGGCTCGAACAGATGCTGAAGCACGTGCAGCCGCCGGTGCACCTGACGCCCATGACGCGCGACATCATCGTGGCCCGGCGGTGGCTCGACGAGTTCGAGGGCGCGGGGCTCGACGGCGTCATCGCGAAGCCGGCGGACGGGACGTACGAGCCGGGCAAGCGCGCGATGATCAAGATCAAGCACGCGCGGACCGCGGACTGCGTCGTCGCCGGCTTCCGGTGGCACAAGAACGGCAGGAACGAGCTGATCGGATCGCTGCTGCTCGGCCTGTACGACGGGAGCGGGCGGCTGCATCACGTCGGCGTCACTTCGTCGTTCACGATGACGCGGCGGCGCGAGCTGGCCGAGGAGCTGGCGCCGCTGCGCGAGCGCGCGATGGAAGAACATCCCTGGCGCGAGTGGGCGGAGTGGGCCGGCGACGGCACGCGCATGCCCGGCGGGCACAGCCGGTGGAGCGCCGGGAAAGACCTGTCGTGGGAACCGCTGCGGATCGAGCGCGTCTGCGAAGTGAAGTACGACCACATGCAGGGCGATCGCTTCCGCCACGCGGCGACGTTCCTTCGCTGGCGCTTCGACAAACCGCCGTCGGAGTGCCGCTACGATCAGCTCGAGGTCACGACTCCTTACGAGCTCCAGAAGATTTTCGACGTTCACGCCTAGGCCGCGCGTTCCACTCGGTCCATTCGTCAGGCGGATCGTCGGGATCGAGCGACTCCTGCGGCGGCCGCAGATGGTCCGGCACGTGCTGGAGGTTCACGCGAATCCGCGTCCACGTGTGAAACCGCCCGCGCATGCGATCGACCAGCACGTCGGCCGGTTCGAGGCGCGCGGCCGCTTCCGGATGCCGCGCCTTCCACCGTTCGACGCCCGCGAGCGCGTCCGCCTCTTTCTTCGCGCGTCCGATCTCAATCAAAGGACGACTGGAGACGCGCGCCCTCGACGGCTGCACCCGGGGCGGTTCGCCCTCTTGTTTGCGATAGTGCGGCGGCCACGGCGCGTCACCCAGGCCTGCCTTCTCCTGGCGTCCGGAGAGTTCCAGCAACGCATCGAGAGAGCACGGATGTCGATCCATCTCGAGATGACGATGGCCGACGGCGGCGACTCGTGCGGGCATCGTCGTCAGGGTGAAGTCGCGCGGATCGCAGTCGGCGATTTCGTCCCACGCGAGCGGCGCGGACACGCGCGCGTCCCGCGTCGGCCCGACCGAATAAGCGGCGGCGATCGTGCGGTCCTTGGCGTTCTGGTTGTAATCGAGGAAGACGCCGTGCCGCTCTTCCTTCCACCACTTGCTGGTGGCCAGCGCCGGCGCGCGGCGCTCGACTTCGCGCGCGAGTGCGAGAGCGCACCGCCGCACCTGGTCGAACGTCCACCGCGGCTCGATGCGGACGTAGACGTGGATGCCGCGCGAACCGGATGTCTTCGGCCAGGCGACGAGGCCGAGAGCGATCAGCGTCGCGTGAACGACCTGGGCCACCTGGCGCACCTGCGGCCACCCCACGCCGGGAACCGGATCGAGATCGACGCGCAACTCGTCTGGGTGATCGAGGTCGGCTGCGCGAACCGGGTGCGGATGCAATTCGAGGCAGGCGAGGTTCGCCATCCAGAGGAGCGCAGCGGCGTCGTGCGGCACGACTTCTTCGGCGTTCCGTCCCGACGGAAACTTCAGCGCGACGACATCGATCCAGTCCGGGCGCGAGGACGGCGCGCGCTTCTGGTAGAAGAAGTCGCCGTCGATGCCGTTCGGGTAGCGCACGAGAACGTTCGGCCGTCCGCCCGCGGCGGCGAGCGCGCCGTCGGCCATCGCGAGGTAGTAGCGCGCGAGATCGAGCTTGGTGTGGCCTGCGTCCGGAAACAGCACCTTGTGCGGGTTCGAGATCGCGACCTCGCGGCCGGCCGCGGTCAGGATCTCGCGCTCGTTCTCTGCCACGCGATGACTATACTCGGAGCGTCTTCATGGAAGTTCATCTCGTCGACGGCACCTACGAACTCTTCCGCTTCTATCATGCCGTCCCGTCTTCGAAGGACGCGAACGGCCATGAAGTCGGCGCCGTGCGCGCCGTCGTCGGATCGATGCTCGGCATGATCAGCGGCGGCGCAACGCACGTCGCCGTGGCGACGGATCACGTCATCGAATCGTTCCGCAACGGCTTGTGGCGCGGCTACAAGACCGGAGCCGGCATCGAGCCGGACCTGCGGTCGCAGTTCACGCCGCTCGAAGAAGCCCTCGCTGCGGCGGGCATCGTCGTGTGGCCGATGGTCGAGTTCGAAGCGGACGATGCGCTCGCGGCGGCGGCGGAGGCGGCGGCGCGGGATCCGCGGGTGGATCGCGTGATTATCTGCACGCCTGACAAGGACCTCGCGCAGTCGGTGCGCGGCACGCGCGTCGTGCAGCTGAACCGCCGCACGCGGGAAGTCCGCGACGAGGCGGGCGTGATCAAGAAGTTCGGCGTCCCGCCCGCGTCGATTCCCGACTACCTCGCGCTCGTCGGGGACGCGGCGGACGGCTATCCCGGACTCCCCGGCTGGGGCGCGAAGTCGTCGGCCGCGGTGCTCGCGAAGTTCGGTCACATCGAGGCGATTCCACCGAGCCCCGCCGACTGGCACGTGAACGCAACGAATCCAACGGCGCTCGCGCGGACGCTCGTCGAACAGCGTGACAACGCACTGCTGTTCCGCACGCTCGCGACGCTCCGAACGGATCTCAAGTTGTTCGAGTCGGTCGACGAGCTGGAGTGGAAAGGGCCGACGCCGGCGTTCAAGACGATGGCGGAGCGTATCGACGCGGGACAGTAGGGGGCAACGCCGCACTCCGAAACTCCGACCACGGGAGTCGGATGACCGTGCGGCGACTGGGTCCGTTACCTACTTGGTGGCTTTCTAGCCGCGAAGGTTGTTGGCGATGTTCTTCAGGGTTTCGTGCCTCATGTTCGACAGATTTGTCAACGTCGTCCCTGTGCCGCCCGCCACCTTCCCCAATTCGTCGTCGGTCAGCTCACGGTTCTCCGCAGCGGCGGGTGTGGCGGCCGGATCGGGCGTCGTGGAAGTCGGTTTCGGATCGAGTGTGTCGGCCATCGCGTCCCTCCGACGCGCATCATACGCCTAACGGCTCGCCGGCGTGGCCATCAAATAGTTGAGATAACTCCGCTGCTTCGAGTTCAGATCTGAACAAGCTAGCTTAGGGGTCACCGAATCAGGCAA
>DASQHH010000473.1:0-6232 GCA_035632195.1 Vicinamibacterales bacterium | reverse complement strand
CCGAGATCCATTTCAAGCTGTTCAACATGGGCGACAGGGATCGCTACTCGTTCGACGAGGGCAACGCGCGGTTCGCGGCGCTGAACAGCAATCACCCCGGCGACCCCGAGCAGATCAAGTGGCTTGATACCGTGTTCACCGACGCCGGGACCAAATGGCGCATCGCGTTCTTCCACCATCCGCTGTATTCGTCAGGGCAGCACGCGGCGGAATCACGCGACGTCATCCGGCCTGCGCTCGAAGAAGCGATCGTCCGCAACCGCATCGACGTCGTCTTCAGCGGCCACGAGCATCTCTACGAGCGGATCCGGCCGCAGCGCGGCGTCCATTACTTCGTCTCGGGCGGCGGCGGGCGCAATCTGTACAGCGTCCACAAGAGCGAGTTCGACGAGGTCGGCGTCTCGGAGCATCACTTCATGATTGCGGAGATCGCCGGGGACCGCCTCTACTTCGAAGCCGTCACCGAGCAGCAGAAGCTCCTGGACTGCGGCGTCCTGCACCGCCTGCCTCAGGTCAAGGCGGATGCGGACGAAACCAAATGGCTGGATCAGTGCGAGGCGGGACGGCCGAAAGCCGTGACAACCGACCGGTGAAGCGTGTTACGCCGCAGTAAGATCCGCGTCGAGTGCTCCACAATTCGCGTGTCCTTGCGATCGCGGCCTTCGTGTGTCTCGTCGACGTCCGCGGCGTCCGGGCGCAGGATTCGGCGCCGCTCTGGACGTGGAAGACCGACGCCAACGTGTTCTTCGGCTACAACTATCAGCAGCGCCAGTTCGCCGATTTCTCCGCCTGGGAATCACAGAACTGGTTCATGCTCAGCGGCGAACGCGAGGTCGGCAGCGGCAAGCTGACGGTCGTCGGGATGGCATCGCTCGAGCCGCTCACGATCGCGAAAATGGGCTCTCCGCAGTTGTTTCAGACGGGCGAGAGCTACCAACAGACGCCGCTCGTGAACTACCAGCATCCGCACGACTTGTTCATGGCGCTCGGAGCGACGTATCGAGTCGAGCGCGGACCGGCGGCGTACTCGCTCGCCGTCGACCTCGTCGGCGCCCCGGCGCTCGGACCGACCCCGTTCATGCACCGCGAGTCCGCTCGAGACAATCCGGAAGTGCCTCTGACCCATCACTTTATGGACTCGACGCACATCACCACGGGTGTGGTGACAGGCGGCATCGAGCACGGACCGCTGACGCTCGAGGCATCGGTCTTCCGCGGCGAAGAGCCGGACGAGAACCGCCTGGACATCGATCAGCCGCGGCTCGACTCTTATTCCGCGCGCATCGGCTGGCATGAGGGTCCGTGGCAGGCGCAGTTTTCGGGCGGCCACTTGCACAAGCCCGAATGGTTCGAGCCCTACGACGTCGTCCGGTGGACGGCGTCGGTCGGATACGACGGGGCGATCTTCTCGCGGCCTCTGTCCGCGACGCTCGCCTGGGGCGAGAATCGCCAGGCCGTGGTCGCCAACGGCGTGTCCGATGGATTCCTGATGGAATGGGATCTCCGCGCGGCGTCCGCGACGACGGTTTATGGGCGCGCGGAAGTCACCGAAAAAGAGCTCTTCGGCCTCGGCCTGCACCCGGCCGGCTTCGCCCACCCGCCCTATTACTCGCATATCGACGCTCTGACGGTCGGGTTGCTGCGCGACCTGCCGCTCGCCGGCCCTCCTCGCCTGGGCCGCCTCGGCGTCGGCGCTGATGTGACGCTCTATCACATGTCGCCCGACCTCGAAACCTACTGGGCCGGCTCGCACTCGTATCACGTGTTTCTCCGTTGGCGACCGGCGGCGGCGGGTTCGCACCACCATCACTGAGGGAAAAGCAACCGCAGAGGCCGCAGAGGGCGCAGAGTTTCTTAGCGAAAAGCAACCGCGGAGAACGCAGAGCGCGCAGAGACAAAGCAACCGCAGAGGCCGCAGGGGGCGCAGAGACAAGCAACCGCAGAGACCGCAGAGGGCGCAGAGAGCGCAGAGGGCAGAGTCGTCATTCGGGCAGGTTGTTTACAAAGCGCTTGAGTCCTTGATCGACGAGCCATTTCACGTTGAAGTTGAACAGCAGACCGATGCGGCGGTCGTACAGACGGAGGTACGTGAGCAACTGCGCCTCGTGGACCGCCGTCAGCCGTTCGCATGACTTCACCTCCACGATCACTTCGTCGTTGACGACAAAGTCCATTCGATAGGCACAGTCAATCTGGACGCTGCCGTACATGACCGGCAGCGGCTTCTGGCGCTCGAATGAGATACCTCGCTTCACGAATTCGTGTGCAACACAGCCTTCGTACGCCGATTCGAGCAGTCCCGGTCCGAGCGCTCGGTGGACGTCCACTGCGGCTCCGATAATCTGCCCGGTCAAGTCGTTCAGTCGTTCGTTCATGACGTCGGCATCTGCAAACGCCGTAGCGGGGCGCCGGCGATCGCTTTTGTTAGGAAATCGAGCGATCGGAGGTGCCGGTCGGGCGTAGAACGATCAATTTGTGCTCAACGAACCAAGCCATCACCAGGCACTTTTTGCTTCATTCCCCGTCGGAGGCGCGCGGTCTCGGCGCTCTCCGCGGTCTCGGCGGTCTCTGCGGTCTCTGCGGTCTCCCGGTCTCCGCGGTCTGCGCGGTTGCTTTACTCCGCGCTCCCTGCGGCCTCCGCGGTTGCTTTCCCCTAGCCTCTCTCCGCGTTCTCTGCGCTCTCTGCGGTTGCTTTTCCGTAGCACGTCGCGCCCGGGTACAATCGATCGGATCGATGTCCCTCGTCGCGCTGTCCGAGATGCTCGGCGCAACCGTCCGCGACGCCTCCGGCGCCGTCCGGGGACGCGTGCGCGAAATCGCGGTCACCCCGCAGGAGCACCCGACCCGCATTGCGTTTCTCATCGTCCGGACGTCCGACGGCGAACGAGTGCTGCCGCTCGCAGGCCTGAAGTCGGCGGGCGCGCGCGTGCGGGCGAATACCGACGCGGCGTCGTGGGACCGCTACGCGCCGTCCGACGGCATGCTGCTGCTCAAGCGCGACCTGCTCGACCAGCAGATCATCGACGTCCACGGCCGCAAGGTCGTCAGGGTCAACGACGTCGAGATGGAATCGACGCCGATCAACAGCCATGTGGCGCTCAACGTTGTCGCCGTGGACGTGGGCGCCCGCGGTGCGATCCGGCGCCTCTCCAAGGGCCTCGTCCCGTCGTTCACGCTGCGTGCGCTGCTCGCCAAGATTCCGCCGCGCGTCATCCCCTGGCAGTACGTCAACATCATCGAGACCGACGCGGCCCGCCGGGTGAAGCTCAACATCGCGTACGAAGGACTCGAGCAGCTCCACCCGGCCGACATCGCCGACATCGTCGAGGACCTCCCGCCGGCGGACCGCGAAGCCGTCTTCGAATCGATCGACGAGGAAGTCGCCGCGGAAACGCTCGAGGAACTCGACCCGGACATCAAGGTCGCCGTCGTCGAATCGCTGGACCAGGAGCGCGTCGCCGACATCGTCGAGGAGATGGATCCCGACGCGGCGGCCGACCTGCTCGCCGAGCTGCCGGACGAGCAGACGGGGGACATCCTCAAGAAGATGTCGCCCCAGGAGCGGCAGGAAGTCGCGCAGCTGCTCGAATTCGGCGAGCACACCGCAGCCGGCCGGATGACGACCGAGTACATCTCTGTCGCGGACACCGCCGTCGTCGACGATGCCATCGAAGCGCTGAAGCGGTTCGAGGGCAGCCGGGAGGCCCTCGCCACGATCTATCTGATCAGCCCGGTGCAGACGCTCGTCGGCTCGGTACCGCTCGTCAAGATCGCCACCTCGTCGCCGGCGATTCAGCTCTCTCAGCTGAGCGAGGACCCGGTGTTCTGCGCGCCCGACACCCCGCAGGACGAAGTCGCGGCGCTGTTCGACAAGTACAACCTCATCACCCTCGCCGTCGTCGATGAGCACGGCCGCCTCGCCGGCATCATCACGGCGGACGATGTGATCACGATGCTGCGCCATCGGGACTGAGTGCGCGTGGCTCCGCTCAGGCAGCAGTTCCGATCGTGGTGGGCCCGCGCCGCGCTCGTCCTCGCGGTGATCGGCCCCGGCTTCATCACCGCCAACGTCGACAACGACGCCGGCGGCATCGCGACCTACTCAGTGGCCGGCGCGCAGTTCGGGTACGCGCTGCTGTGGACGATGATCCCGATCACCGTCGCGCTGGTCATCGTCCAGGAGATGTCGTCGCGGATGGGCGCGGTGACGGGCAAGGGGCTCAGCGACCTCATCCGTGAGGAGTTCGGCTTCCGCGTCACCTTCTTTCTGATGATCGCGCTCGTCATCTGCAACTTCGGCAACATCGTCGCGGAGTTCGCGGGCGTCGCGAGCAGCCTGGAGCTGTTCGGCGTGTCGAAGTACATCGTGGTCCCGCTCGCCGCGTTCATCGTCTGGGCCATCGTCGTGCACGGCACCTACAGCAGTGTCGAGAAGATCTTCCTGTCCGCCTCCGCGTTCTACGTCTGCTACATCGCGTCGGGCGTGTTCGCGCACCCGGACTGGAAGGCGGCGGCGCTGTCCACGGTGACGCGGCCGGACAGCCTCGGCTTCCGCAACTACGGCTACCTGTCGATGGTCATCGGCCTGGTCGGGACGACGATCGCGCCATGGATGCAGTTCTACCTGCAGGCGTCGATCGTCGAGAAGGGCGTGACGGTCCGGCAGTATCGCGCATCGCGCTGGGACGTCATCCTGGGGTGTCTCTTCACCGACGTCGTCGCGTGGTTCATCATCGTGGCCTGCGCGGCCACGCTGCACGCGGCGGGCAAGTTCGACATCGAGACCGGCGCCGACGCGGCGCAGGCGCTGCGTCCGCTGGCCGGCGAGTGGGCGTACGTGCTGTTCGCCGCCGGGCTGTTCAACGCGTCGCTGTTCGCCGCTTCGATTCTGCCGATCTCGACCGCGTACGTGGTGTGTGAAGGGCTCGGACTCGAATCCGGCCTCGACAAGCGCTTCGATGAGGCGCCGGCCTTCTACTGGTTGTACACGGCGCTGATCGTGTTCGGCGCCGGCGTCCTGCTGGTGCCTCGTTTTCCGCTCTTCCAGGTGATGGTGTTGTCGCAGGTCGCTAATGGCGTGCTGCTGCCGTTCGTCCTGATTCCGGTCGTGCTGCTCATCAACGACAAGGAGCTGATGGGCAGCTACGTCAACTCACGCGGCTACAACATCGTTGCGTGGGTAACGGTCGGCGTCATGATCGCCCTGACGCTGGCGATGCTCGTCGTCCGCCGATAAGGCCGCTCCTCAAGGGTGCCGGGGCTTCGCTCCAGAATTTATCCAACGCGTTTCACGTGATAGACTGCCGTCCCTCAAAAACGATTCCGGAGAAAACACGATGACAGGTGTCCCCCGCCTTCAACGTTCAATCGGTGCGCTCGCGCTTGCGTTCGGGTTCGCCGCATTCGCGGCGTCGATGCACGCGCAGATTCCGTCGAAAGACGGCGTAATCTACGCGTGCGTGCGCGTCGACCGTGACGATGACGAAGCGAAGCTGACGCGAATGGTCTCGGCGGACGAGCCGTGCAAGAGGAACGAGGTTCGGGTGCGGTGGAACGTGCAAGGTCCGACGGGACCGACCGGTGCGACCGGCGTGCAGGGACTTCCCGGAGCGCAGGGACCGCAAGGCACGCAGGGTCCCTCGGGACCGCAGGGTATACAGGGTCCGCAAGGGCCAACCGGAGCGAACGGCGCGACGGGCGCAACCGGTCCGGCCGGTCAGACTGGCCCGACCGGTCCGACGGGGCTGACGGGCGCCGCGGGCGCGACAGGCGCGACTGGTATCACGGGCGCGACCGGTCCCACCGGTCCCGGCAACACCGTGTCAATCGTTCAGAACTCGGTAACCGGCTGCAATCCCGGCACGACGCAATGCCTTTCGACGGTGTCCGTCTCCTGCCCGACCGGCACGGTCGTCGTCGGCTGCGGCGCCTTCCAGGGCACGTTGTGCAGCGACGGCTCGAACGGGATATCGGACATGTTCATCAACGGCTCGAACGGCTGCACGGTTCAGGCGTACAACCGATCGCCGTCGGGCATCTGCGGCGCGTTCACACCGAACATTGTCGCGCAGGCCAAGTGCATCAACGTGCCGTAGGTCACTTGGACGCGAGCCACCACCCTAACGCGGCCCCCGCGGCGCCGCCAACGTCCATCCCGATGAGCGCTGGTCCGAGGTTGCCGTCCTGGCACTTGCACGGATTGATCTGACCGCCGACCAGCCCGCCCGCCAAT
>DASQHH010000472.1:0-1724 GCA_035632195.1 Vicinamibacterales bacterium | reverse complement strand
GTCTGGAGCGCGTGGAACTCATCCTCGGTGAGCGTTAACGTGACGCGGTCCAGAGCCACGTGAAAACAACCGTGCGCACAGCGGTACACGGACCACTGGCGTTCGACGTCTACTTCGACGGGCAGATCGGTCTCGAGTGATGAATGGCCAGCCACGGCGCCCTCACCAGCCGTACGAGACCGAGACGAGCCCGCTGATGCCAGGACTCGAATAGCGATCGATGGTCGGATCCGTCGCCTGGCGACCACGCACGTTCGGCCACTCGAAGTACTTCGCGTCAGTGAGATTCAGCACGCCGGCGCGCAGCGTTACGGTGCGCGTCAGCGCGAGCCAGCCGGTGACATCGACGACGTGGAAGGCCTCGGGCGTGAAGAAGCCCGCTCCGGCCGTGGCCTGGGATTGCCCGCGCGCGGTTCGGACACTGACGTCGGCTCCCCAGCGATTCGCGGGCACCGCGTACGCGAGCGCGACCACGCCCTGATCGGGCGCGATCGAATTCAGCGGGACGTCGGCGGGCGCCGAGACATCGTTGCCCCGGATGACGGCGTAGCTTCCGCGAAGCCGCAGGCGCCGGGTCAGCCGTGCGTCAGCCTGCAGCTCGAGGCCATGGATCTCGACCTTCGAGACGTTCTGGTACTGGTATTCGAGCAGGCCGCTGCTCGGATTGACGCCACGCGCCAGCTGATTGATGAAGTTGTCGTAGTGATTCGAGAAGACCGTGGCGCCAACGCTGATGCGTCCGACGGTCGAGCGGACACCCGCTTCCATGTTGTCGCTCGTCTCGGGCTTCAGGTCGGTGTTCGGAATCGACGTATAGCCTCCGAGCAGATTCGTGAAGCCACTGTTAATGGCGCTGTACGGTGGAGCACGGAAGCCGCCCGCGTATTGCGCGTGGACCGTCGCGGCGTTGGAGACACGCAGAGAGGCGCCGAGCTTGGACGACACCGCACCGGCCGAGAAGTCCGCGGGTGCCGGGCTCAACGTCGCCAGAAAGACCTGATCGGCACGATCGGCGTTCAGCAAAAAATGGTCGTAGCGGATGCCGGGAACGAGCAGGAGGCGACCCAGGCGGAGTTCGCCTTGTCCGTAGCCGCCGGTCTCCGCCACGGCACTCGTGGGGAAGTACTTCGTGGGCAAGATCAGATTCGCCGCCGGCACGATGGCTCCCGTCGACGCGTTCAGGTCGACGCGGTCGCGCAGCATGTCGAACGTGTGGTGCTTGTAGGATCCACCCACCGTCAGGAGCAGTGCCTGATGGTTCCCCGTGAAGGCCTTGCGACCTTGCCCCGTGCCGCCATAGCTATCCTGCGAGTACGTCAACGTGCCGTGACGATTGAGCTTCGGCGTTGTCCCGGCGGGCGCGCGCACCTCGTCGACGATTTGATTCGTGTTGCTCTGCTGCAGGTAGGCGCTCCACGCCCATTGCGTCAACCCCCAGCGATTGACGATCGAGTGATCGAGTGACACGCGACGACGCTGCATCGTGTCGTACGAGGTCACATCGAGCGCCGCCGCGCTCCGCGAGGAGAATGCCTGCGTATCGACCTGGGTATCGGCGACCTCGATCGCCGCTCGGAAGACGTTCCCGTCCGCCACGTTGAACGTCAGCTTGCCGAGCGCCTGCGCGCCGCGACGATCCTGCGGATTGAGCGCCGTGCGCGTGGCGTCCTGGGTTCGGACCTCACCCTGGTTGCGAGGCTCGTGTCCGTTGATGTAGCTGAGAA
>DASQHH010000471.1:0-14328 GCA_035632195.1 Vicinamibacterales bacterium | reverse complement strand
TTGACGGTCAGCACGATCGCCGAGAAGTCCGGCTTGCCGACGACGGCCGCGATGAGCGGCGTGACGAGATCCTTCACGAGCGCGGTGACGACGGCGCCGAATGCGCCGCCGATCACGACCGCGACCGCCAGGTCGACGACGTTGCCGCGAAGCAGGAACTGTTTGAAGCCCTTCAGCATCCGCGCATGCTAGCACCCACTGAAGGGGCGCGAAGCTCAGCAGCACAACCGTCAACATGACCGAATCTCGTGATCCCGCCGCCCCACCGTCCCTGTGGCATGAGGTGTGCTTCTCTGCGGCCGTCCGTTCGATGGCCTCGCCCGCGTCCGCGACGACTCTGTGCCCTTATTGCGGCCGCGCGCTGCAGTGGATGCCTACGCGCTGGCTCGGTCGCGGCGTGTTCCAGTGTGTCCAATGCGGCGATTTCCCTGACTTCCGTCGAGACAGCGTGCCGCCCGTAGATTCGCGGCGGCCGCGGCCCCGCGTCCTCATCGTCGACGACTCGGACGAGCATCGTCGGCTCTATGCCTTGATGCTGGCCGATTCGATGAGCGTGTCCACGGCAGCGGACGGCGAGCAGGCGTTCGCCGCGGCGAAGAATATCCTTCCGGACGTCATCCTGCTCGACGTGATGATGCCGATTCTGGACGGCTGGCAGGTGTGCGCGCTGTTGAAGTCAGAGCCGGCGACCGCGTCGATTCCGATCGTCATGTTGACGTCGCTCGACGCCGAGGACGTACCGGCCCGGGCGCAGCAGGCCGGCGCGCTCGCCGTCTTGATGAAGCCGTGCCCGCTCGAACGGCTCACGCTGACGATCGAATCGGCCGTGCGCTCAGTGTGACATCGGCCTCGACTGTCGCGCGAATCGCAGGTCCCACACCCGATCCTGAACGACGCTCAATGCATTGACGCGGCCGCCGGCGTCGCGCCGGAAGATGATCGTGCCCAGCCGAGGCGCGTTGAAGGCGTCGGCGTACAGCGGCTCGAGCGCGATCGCGGTCTTCGGACGCCGATTGATCGTAAGAATCGGGCCGGAGGCGTTGACCTTCACGGTGAGCGTCGTCTCGGCCTCATCGCTCCGGTATGCGCCCGCAAGCTCGCGAAGCTCGGGGAGGTGATGCCCCTTCATCACCGGCACGCGCTCGAACAGCTCGTCGACGCCGTAACGGCTGGTCACGCGCAAGCGATTGCCGTCGAGCGTCCATGTCGATCCCGCCGGAGCGCTCGACAGCACGAGACCGTTGTCGACGTTACGAAATAGGAATCCGTCGTCCGCAGGCAGCGGACGCGCAGACCCGGCGCCGGTGTCCGCGTGGCCTGCCAGATACAAATCCGCCACCTGGTGCGCGTACTGGGTGGCCCGCGCGGTCGTCGCGTTGCAGAGCACAGCGACCGAGATCTTCTCGTCCGGGAGCCGGAGCAGATGCGCCGAATAGCCGGCCGTGCTTCCGCTGTGCTCGACGACGTGCTGTCCGCCGGCGTTTGTGACCATCAGGCCGAACGCGTAGCCGACCGGTCTGCCGTCGTTGAACTTGCCGACCTGTTGCTGCAGCGCGACGAACGACCTGTCGCCGACCGTTGCCGTGGAGAAGTTCTCGTTCCACTTCAGCAGGTCGCCCACGGTCGTCAGCAGTCCGCCGTTGCCGTAGACGTCCTCGAAGGGCATGTCGGTGTAAAACTCCGCGTCGGCCGACGGCGCGCCCGGGCGCCCCTGGGAGTACGCGACCGCCCGGTTCTTGACGACGCGCGTGTGGTCGTCTCGCCACGACGTGTGCGTCATGCCGAGCGGAGCGAAGAGGCGCTCGCGCGTGAAGTCGGGAAACGGCCTGCCGCTGACCCGCGAGACGATGATCGCGGCCAGGTTGAAACCGGTGTTGCTGTACGACCAGCGCGCGCCCGGCGCGAAGTTGAGCGATTTCTGCCGGCTGACGATTTCGAGCACGTGATCGTGCGTATACACCCGCGAGGTGCGAGGCCAGCCGGCGATCGCCTCGACGCTGCCCCAGTCGCGCAGGCCACTCGTGTGGTTCAGCATGTGGCGAATCGTCAGAGGCGCACCGTAATCCGGAAGCTCCGGGATGTACTTCCTGACCGGATCATCGATCGAGAGCTTGCCTTCGCGCGCCAGCAGCAGAACGCTCGCGGCCGTGAACTGTTTCGAGACGGATCCGGCTTCGAAGATCGAGTCCGGCGTGATCTTCGCGTCGTGCTCGAGATCCGCCATCCCGTACGCCTTCGACAGCACCGGCCTGCCGGCGACGGCGGCGCCGACGGCGCAGCCGGGTGTGGACGACGAGTTCCAACGCTCGAACACGCGATCGATCTGCGTGTCCGCGACGTCGGCCGCGCGGACGGCCGCGATCGCGAGGAGCAAAGCGACGAGGGTCGCCCGGATTCTCATGACGTCCTCACAGGAGCGCGAGCCTTCAGGCGAGCGCTCGGCTGAAGCTTCGCGCTCCGATCAACGTGCCCGAGGATCCGGAGCCACCGCCAGCGGCTGTGTATAGCTCTTTCCGTTCACCGTCAGCCTGACGCTGTAGCCGCCGGGGCTGACCATCGGCGGTCCGCCTCGGCCACCGCCGCCGCCGCCGCGCCCGCCACGACCGCCTGCGGGCGGTGTCGGCCTGAGGTCCCAGTAGAAGCGGTGCGCGCCCGCGGCCGCCGACAGCGGTTCGGGCGGCCGCTGCCACATCGCGTTCACGGCCAGCGTATTCACGTTGACGGTCTGGCGCGCGTCGTCGCTCGAGTACCGCCGGACGAGCTGCGACCCGGCGTCGAAGATCTCGAGCGTCACGGGTCCGGTCGCGGCAGACTTCAGGTAGTAGTCGATGACCGCGCCGCCCGGCGGGTTGTCGGCGTGCGGCTCGTCGGGCTGCGTCGGCGTTCCGTCGTCGGTCGTGGTGGGCATCGCCACCGCTGCCGACGGCCGGAACAGGAACGCTTCCGACGTCAGCATTTCAGCCGTCGCACCGCGCAGGACGCCGATGTCGTCGATGACCCAGAAGCCGCGCCCGTGCGTCGCGACGATCAGGTCGTTATCGTGGATGGCCAGGTCCCGTGCGGACGCGGGCGGCAGGTTCAGCTGCAGCGGCTGCCAGTCGTCGCCGTCATCGAACGAGACGAAGACGCCGAGCTCGTTCCCCGCGAAGAGCAGTCCGCGCCGGATCGGGTCCTCCTTAATCGTCTGCATGTAGACGCCGGCCGGCAGCCCGCGTGTGATCGCCGTCCACGTTCTGCCGCCGTCCTTCGTCCGGAACGCATGCGGCTCGTTGTCCGTCAGACGGTGGCGATCGACGACCGCAAAGGCCTCGTTCGCGTCGAAGTGCGACGCATCGATCATCGAGACCTTGCTCCACGGCGTCAGCGCCGGCGGTGTCACGTCGCGCCAGTTCTTCCCGTCGTCGTCGGTGACTTTGATCAATCCGTCGTCGGTGCCGATCCAGACGAGCGGCGCGCGCATCGGCGACGGCGCAATCGTGTAGACGACGCCGCGGTTGCCGCGCTGCGCGTCGACGTCGGCCGCGGTCGCCGCGTCGAGATTCGACGGAACGCCGGGAGCCGGGCGTGTCAGGTCGTCGCTGATCCGCGTCCAATGGTCGCCGCGGTCGGTCGTCTTGAACACGAACTGATCGCCGAAGTACAACGCGTGCGGATCGGCCGCGGAAAAGACTAGCGGATTCGTCCACGTGTGACGCGCGGGGGCGGGCAGGTTCACTTCCGGGGTGACGTTCTTCGTCTCCTGGGTGACGACGTTGCAACGAGTGACCGTACCGCCGAACAGAATGTCGGGATTCTCCGGATCGGGCGCCGTATAGCCGCTCTCGCCGCCGGCGCAGGCCGGCTCCCAGTCGCGCATCGTGATGTTCGCGAAGCGGCCGCGCGTCCGGACGCGTACCGCGCCGCTGTCCTGCTGCGCGCCCGTCACCCAGTACGGGAAATGGTTGTCCGGCGCCACGTGATAGATCTGGGCGGTCGATTGATTGATCCACGAGCTCCAGTTCGGATGCTCCTGCAGTCCGTCGATGCTGACGACGGCGCCCTGATCGCTCCCGAGAATCATCCGATTCCCGTCGTCAGGATAGATCCAGAGCTGGTGATAGTCGTCCCCGCCCGGGGATCCTTTGAACGGTTCGCCCCACGTCTTGCCGCCGTCGCGGGAGCGGAAGACCGCGGTATTCGAGACATAGAGAAGATCGGGGTTCTTTGGATCGACGACGACCTTGCCGAAGTACCAGCCGCGCCCCCAGATGCGCTGCTCGTTCGACATGCGCGCGAACGTCGCGCCGGCATCGTCGGACCGGTACAAGCCGCCGTCCTTCGCGTCGACGATGGCGTACACGCGATTGTGATTGGAGGGCGCCACGGCGACGCCGACATGGCCGACGGCTTCAGACGGCAGTCCGCGGGTCAGCTGCGTCCAGTTCGTGCCGCCGTCGGTGGACTTGTAGAGACCGCTGCCCGGTCCATACGAGGGCGGGTAGACGCTCCACGGCGGACGACGGACGTTCCAGAGCGACGCGTACACGGTCTGCGACGTCGTCGGATCGAACGCGAGGTCGATGGCGCCGGTGTCGTTGTTCTTGAAGAGCACCTTCTGCCACGTCGTTCCCCCGTCGCGCGTACGGAACACGCCGCGGTCCGGACTCGGCCCGTACGCGTGTCCGATTGCCGCGACGAACGCGACGTTCGGGTCGCGCGGGTCGACGATCACGCGCCCGATCTGCCGCGCGTTCTCCAGGCCGATGTGGCGCCACGTCGCACCGGCGTCGGTCGACTTGTACATCCCGTTGCCGTACGAGATCTGCGACCGCATGTCGGCTTCGCCGCTGCCGACATAGACGATGTTCGGATTCGACGGCGCGACGCCGATGGCGCCGATCGACGCGATCGGCTGCGAGTCGAAGACGGGCATCCAGGTGCGGCCGTCGTCGATGGATTTCCAGACGCCGCCGCCGACCGAGCCCAGGTAGAAAACGTTCGGCTGGCCCGGCACGCCGCTGACGGCGTTCACGCGGCCGCCGCGGAACGGCCCGATCGAGCGCCACTTGAGCGCGGCGTAGACAGCCGGATCGATGCGGCCCTGCTGCGCGCCCAGGCGCGCGAGCGCCGCGCACGCCAACGGCAGCGCCAGCGCAAGAATCAGAATCGTTCGCGTACGCATAATCACCGCCCCTGTGCCAGGTTGATGGCCGCGAACAGCCGGCTCTTCGTCTCCGGCGTCGCGATGAACAGATCGTCGGGCACTCTCGACACGTTCCGGAGCATGTCCGCGTAGATGACGTCCGCCTGATAGAGGTTCAAACCGAGCCCGGCAAGATACTGCAGCCGGAGGTTCTTGTCGTGGTTGATCTGCGCGTCCCTCAGCCACGGCCCGAGGTCGTCCTTGCGGCCCGCGTAAGTCGAAAACAGGTCCACGGCGGAGTTCATCCCGATGTCGCGAAGCGAGTTCGCGACGGGCGCATATTCGGGGCGCTTCAGCCGCTCGTCGATCGCGTCAACGTCAATCTTGATCGGCCCGGTCGGTCCGAGCAGCACCAGGTCGTAGCCCTTGCCCTCGTTGGTGTTGCCAAAGACGACGCCGTTCGGGAACGCCTCCATGAACGTGGCGATCTCGCTCTTCACCGCTTCCGTGTTGCTCTCATAGAGCTGCACGAACAGCGTCACGGCGCCGCCCGGATTCAGGTGGCGCCTGACCTCCTCGAAGAACTCCTTCGTGTACAGCATGGCCGCGCCCTTCACCCACGGATCCAGCGGATCGGACGTAATCGCGTCGAACGTCTCGCTCGTCGTCTCGACGAAGTGCCGCGCATCGTCGATGCGGATGTGCACCTTGGGATTCTTGACGACGTTGAAGTTGTACTGGCTGAAGTACTCGTCGACTGCGCGCGGGACGAGCGGTTCGATCTCGGCGATCGTCTCGTGATCGAGCGCGGGGTCGACCGACACCGCCCCGGCCGTCACGCCGGCGCCGCATCCGATCACGAGCACCTTCTTCGTCTGGCGCGGCACGAGCGTCGTCATGTGCCCGAGCATCCGCTGCAGACGCATGTCCTGGGGCTCGCTCGACGCCTGCACCTTGCCCGCGTTGTGGTAGTTGCGGACGCCGTTGGAGAGCTCCGAGACGGCGACGGTCGCGTTCAGCCCCTCGCCGACATAAATAATGTCCGCCTGTCCGACGCGGGTCGCCGCGTAGCGGCCGTACGCCACGAGCAGCCCGGGCAGCTCGTGGACGCTTCGCGCGAGCAGTCCGGCCGCGACCATCGCGATCGCGAGCACAATCGTCCCGGCCAGGCTGAAGCCGGAGCGCCCGCCGGCCGCTGCGGCTTCCCCGCCCTTCGACGCCGCACCCGAGTACGCCGGCTCGAGCATGATCAGCGCCGACAGCGCCGAGAGGATGATGATCACCTGCTCGGAGTGCGAACTGCCGATCCAGGGGACGAGCACGAAGCTCGTCGCCAGCGATCCGACGATCGCGCCGACGGTGTTCGCCGCATACACGGCGCCGGACAGCATCGCCGCGTCCTGTTCGCTCGACGCGACGGCGGCCAGCGCGAGCGGGAAGCTCGCGCCCCAGAGGATCGCGCCGGGCAGCACCACCCAGAAGCAGCGGACGAGATCCAGCTGGAACGTGTACCACGGCGACGTCGAGATGGACGGATTGATCGGCCAGTACGGCAGCGATTCGGTCAGCATGTACGCGGCCCACGCGACCGCGCCGCACAGCAGGAGCTGGCACCACCCGAGCGCGCGCCGCGCCGACCGCGTGTCGCGCGCGACCATCGACGCCACGGTGCTGCCGATGCCCAGGCCGACGAGGAACACGGCGAGGATGAGCGCGAAGGTGTAGACGGTCGCGCCAAAGTGCAGCGACAGCAGCCGCGTCCAGACGACTTCCGACGCCAGCGCCGTCATGCCGGACATCGCGATGACGACGTAGACCGCGGGCGCGCCCTTGACCGGCGCCGGGTGCGGCTCGACGGCGTCCGGCACGTACGTCGACGCTCCCGCAACGGCGAACGCGATGACGGCGACCGCGCCGTTGATGGCGACCGCAGCGAACGTCGCAACGTTCACGTCGTACACGCGCAGCAGGTAAAAGCCGGCAGCGAGACTCCCGAGAACGCCGCCGGCGATGTTGCCGCCGTAGAAAAATCCGAGCCACGCGATGCCCTCGGGCGTCGCCTTGACCCAGCGCGAGATCGCAGGCAGCGTCGCGCCCATCAGGATTGTCGGCGGCAGCAGACAGATGCCGGCGACGATGGCGCGGACGAAGATGCTGGCCATGCCGTCGCCCGCCGACGCAGCGTAGATGCCGCCGACGAGCGGCATGCCGGCGAGAATCAGCAGACCGAAAATCCCGATGCCCGCCTCGAGCGCGGCATAGACGCGCAGCGGGTGCCGGTTCTGGGGGACGAAGCGCGGGAGCAGCAGGCTGCCGAGACACATGCCGCCCATGAACGTGCCGAGGAGGATGCCGAGCGAGATCGAAGACGAGCCGATGACCAGCTGAAGGAGCTGGAACCAGACGATTTCGTAGATGAGCGCCGCGCAGCCGCTGCCGATGAAAAGGAGAAAGAGCGCGGGGAGATACCGCCGTGATGACGTCATGCACGCAACCTTAATGAAGTGGATGCGGCGATGCTATCTCACGGCGGCCGTTTTGTGCTACTTCACGTGCTTGTTCACGAGCTTGGTCATCTCGAACATGTTGACCTGCGCCTTGCCGCCGAAGACGGCCTTGAGCGCGTCGTCCGAGTGGATCATCCGCCGGTTCTTCTTGTCCTGCAGATCGTGCTTCTTGATGTACGCCCAAAGCTTCTTGGTGAGCTCCGTGCGCGGCAGGCCCTTCGATCCCACGATCTCGGACAGCGCGGCATCGGGCTGCACCGGCTTCATGAACGCCGCACTCGGTTTCCTCTTCTTCGCCATCTGTCGGTCTCCTGTTTTAGCCGGGGCTCTGCCCCCGGGCCCGTTTCCACCGCGGACCGAAATCCCGGCTCGGTCGCTGCACTATTATCCTCAGAATTGCGCTCCTGTACCACTTCGATCTGTAAAGCCCGCGTGGTCGACGGCGCGTCCGGCGGCCCCCTCTGAAAACGCCCTCCGGATGGGATCGGGAATCGGCAGCTTGCTCAGTGTCTTCGCGTCGACCAGGACATAGACGGTCTCGACCGTCGCAAGGACCGGGTCTGCGCCCGCAGTTCGGAATTCCGTGCGAAACGTAAAGGACGAGTTGCCGAGGTGCACCGGCGCAATCGACAGCTCGAGAGTCTGGTCGAAGCGCGCCGGCGCCTTCCATTCGACGGTCTGCTTGACGAGCTGGAAATCGAGCGGGCCGGTGACGAACTGATCGTGGACGCCGGCGGCCCTGAGAAACTCGTTCAGGCCGCCGTCGACGTACTCCGCATAGCGCGAGTTGAAGACGACCTTCTGCGCGTCGCACTCGGCGTAGCGCACGCGCAGGTAGTAGCGGAAGGGCGTCAACGAGGCGCGAGTCCCGACGCGCCGTTCGCCGCCTTCCTCACCCACTCGGCGAGAGTCTTCCACTCGGGATCGTCCTGCGACATCCAGTGCTTGCCGCCCGGATGAAACTCCGTCCCGCCGGCTTCGTGCGCGAGCGGCATCAGCAGCAGGCGGCTCCCCGCCGGATCGCCCGGCTTGACGAAGCGCGACGCCATCTGGAAGTTCTTCTGCGATTCTTCGTCGTTGTACTCGGTGCGCCCCGACGGCAGCGGCTGCAGCCGGAACGCCGTGCCCGTCGAGTGGCACGTCGAGCAGCGCGCGTGGCCGGGACGCTTCTCGGTGAACAACGGCTGCACCTTGCTCCGGAAATACTCGTAATCGAGCGTCGAAGGTTTCGGCGGCGGCTGGGACACGGCCCAAAAAATCAGCATCAGCCACATGGCCGGATAGTCTAAAGTGTCTTCGCATGAAGACCAAGCATTTCGCATGGCGGGCAGGTCTGAAGGCCTGCGCGACGCTCGCCCTCCCGATCGCGCTCCACGCCGCGACCGTGCGCATCGTTCAGACGAACTCCGCCGGCGACAGTGTCATGCTGATCGATCCGGCAACCAACAAGGTCGTCGGCGCGATCGAAGGCATCGAGGTCAACCACGGGGCCGCCGCGGCGCCGGACGGCAGCCGCTTCTACATCACGAACGAGGCGGAGTCGACGGTCGACGTCGCCGACGCGAAGACTCTCAAGGTCATCAAGCACATCGCGTTGACCAACCACCCGAACAACATCGCCGTGAGCAAGGACGGCAAACGCGTGTACGCGGCCATCGTCGCGGGCGCCGGCGCTATCGACGTCATCGACGCGGCGACGCTGATGCGCGTGAAGAGCATCCGCACCGAGGGCGGCATCCACAACGTCTATGTGACGCCCGACGGGAAGTTCATCGTCGCCGGATCGATTCCGGGCCGGAAGATTACCGTGCTCGATCAGGCGACGGAGGCGATCCTCTGGACGCTGCCGACCGAAGACGGCGTGCGGCCGATCGCGTTCGAGAAGAATCCCGACGGCTCGACTGCCCGGCTCTTCTTTCAGATCTCGAACTTCAACGGCTTCATCGTGGCGGACTTCGCGAAGCGGCAGGTCGTCGCCAAGATTCCGCTGCCGGACGTCGGCGCGGAGAAGGTGACCGAGGGGCTGCAGGGATCTCCGTCACACGGCATCGGCGTCACGCCCGACGGCAAGACGCTGTGCGTGCTGAGCAAGATGAACACGCGGCTCTACTTCTACTCGATGCCCGACCTGAAGCCGCTCGGCGAAACCAAGGTCGGACACCATCCCGACTGGCTCACCTTCACGCCGGACAGCCGGCGCGTCTACGTGGCGAACGCCGGATCCAATTCCGTCTCGGTCATCGACATCGCCGCGCGGAAAGAGATGGCGACGATTCCCGTCGGGCAGGTCCCAAAGCGCAACATCACCGCTGTACTGCCGTAAGCGACAGTATCTGACCGTCCGGCAGCTTCAGGCTCTTCGCGACGGCGGCCTGCGGGAGGTCGTAGAGGAACGCGAGCGTCGCGAGCGGCCCGGCCTCGAGCGTCACGCTGACCTGGCCGTGGCGCGTGACCGCGAGAATCGCGTCCGTCGGCAGGATCTGGCCCACTTCCTGTTCGAGCGGGAGGCGCGCGTTCGGAAAGAGCGTGTCGGCGCGTCCGCCGACCGCAATCGGCGTGAATTCGTCGCCCGCTTGCGACACGAGCCGGAACGTGGCGAGTTCCGTATATACGGGCGTCTGTCCGAGCGCGATCTCGACGATCTGCAACCGGTTGCCGGAAGTCGGCGCGATGACTCCCTTCAGATGAATCGCAGGATTGTCGAACGCGACGGTCGACGCAATCGCGGTCACCCGCGTGACGCGCGCATCGAGCACGAGCCCGGGGAGTCCCTGCGGCGATGCCGGCGGCTGCAGCAGCAGCGCCAGCGCGAGCGGAAGGATGCGCACGCTCCATTCTCGCCCGATTCGATAGTAAGATGCGCCCCTCCCTCACGGTTCTGTGACGACACGGTGGACGACGATCGCAGTCGCGGCGCTGCTCCTGGCGCCGGCCGCGGCGGGCGCGCAAACGGCGGCGGGCGCCGCTCAGGGCCCGCTCGCGGAGGCCGCGCTCGATGCACAATTCCGTAAGTACACGCCGCCGCGCGACGACTTCTCGCCCTTCTATTCCTTCGACGCCTCGCTGGGGTTGAACATCACGCTGATGCGTCGCGGGCCTCACGCGGTCGACTTCGTCACCGTCGTCGAAAGCGTCGGCACCGAGAGCCTCGGCTCGCGGATCGGCGTCGGCGGCACCGGCTACGTCATCGGGTTCGACTACACGCGCAGCATCGGCGACCGCCTGGCCCTCGCCGCGGGCGTGCAGCATCTCAGCACGCACCTGACGCGGGATCTCGACCAGAAGACGCTCGAGGTTCGCGGCGCGGGCGGACCGATTCCGGGCACCGACGACCGCACCGAAGGCAACGCGGTCTTCCTGCGCGTCACGCGCGCGTTCCCCACGGCGCGGTTCCAGCCGAGCGTCGGCGTGACGGTCGATCCGCTGACCTTCGAGCTGAACGGCGCGTCGGCGGGCTACGTCCGCCCGTTCTACGTCACATCGCGCTGGTCGTTCTGGAGCCACGCCGATCGGACGCTGGCGCTCGAGACCGAGCACGAGGTCGGACACAATGCCTACAACGGCTTCACGCTGCGGCTGGAGATGTTCCGCAGGAATCAGTCGCAGGGACGGCTCGCGCTGCTGTTGGCTGCCGCGCCGGGCCACCATCTCCACGTGAGCCCCAACATCGGCGGCCGGCGCGACGGCGTGGCTTTTGGTTTCGACCTGCGGTTCAAATCCTAGCGGGGCTCCGCTTTGCGCGCGGCTACCGCACTGCAAGCCGCGCTAATGACTCCCCGGTGACTCGAAAGATCGTCCAGTCGTCCATGGGGACCGCTCCGAGCTTGCGGTAGAAGCCGATCGCCGGCGTGTTCCAGTCCAGAACGGACCATTCGAGCCGGCCGCAGTCGCGCTCCAGGGCGATCGCGGCGAGCCGCGACAACAGCTGGCGGCCGAGCCCCTGCCCCCGCCATTCGGGATACACGAACAGGTCCTCGAGGTACACGCCGCGCTGGCCGAGGAACGTCGAGTAGTTGTGAAAGAAGAGGGCGAAGCCGGCCGCCTGGCTCCCGGAGTACGCCATCAGGACTTCCGCGGCCGGCTGGGGCCCGAAGAGCGTCTCCCGAAGCCGATGTTCCGTCGCCGTCACGGCATGCGCGAGCTTCTCGTATTCGGCGAGGGCCCTGATCATCTGCAGGATCGCTGGAACATCGCGCTCGGTCGCTCGGTCGATTACAAACGTGCTCGTAGTCATGGTGTATTCGGTTTCATCGGGTCGATGCGCAGTCCCCGCGACGATCGACCAATCAGAATCGCCAGCCGCTTCTGCCGCGTCTCGTCTTTCTTCGCGCTCATGACCCAGTACGTCACGCCCTTCCGGTATCCCGGCGGCTGCGCGTCGAAGAACCGGGCGGCCGCAGAATCCGCGCGCAACCGGCGCTCGCACGCGGCGTCGAGCGCCATCGGCTGCGCCCGCTCGAAGGAGTACTCACGGGTGCGCTTCACGTCGCGCACCTTGAATGCGCGCGTCCCCGCGGGCGCGACCTGCCGCAGCTTCTGCAGCTCGCGGAACCGCTTCGTGTTGACCGCGCTCCAGTAGCTGTCCTTCGTCCGCGGCGTGAAGCGGACCGTGTACGCGTTCGCGTCGACCGTCCCGCGGATGCCGTCGATCCAGCCGTACGCGAGCACGGCGTCGAGGGCGTCGCGATACCCGAGGCCGCCCCGTCCGGTCGCGACCCGATAAAAGCCGACGATCAGCTCTGGGCTGGTCGCGTGATGTTTCGCGAGCCAGCGGCGGAAATCGGCGCCTGACTTGAAGAAGCGGGGCGCTGCCATCAGGCGCGTTTCAGGAGAGCGATCTGTCCCGCGTGGTACACACCGTGCTCGACGACCCCGTGCAGCAGGACCCACCGCGAATACTCCAGGCCCGGAACGTTCGTGTGGAGCACGGCTTCGTCGAGAGCCCTGACCCGCGTGGCGAGCGCGCGGTAGCTCTCGCGCAGCCGCTCGACGGCATCGTCCCATGACGCGGCGTCGACCTCGAGAATCGGCGGCCAGTCGACGTCGTGAGGGGGGTCCGCGGTCGCGCGGCCGTCGAGCCGCGCGCGGGCGATCTCAGCCCATGCAGCCGCGTGCAGGGCAATCTCCCAGATGGAATGCGCGGCGGCGACGGGACGCGCGACCGCCTGGGCGTGCGACACGCCGGCCACGGCCTCCGACAGCGACGGGCCGTGCCACATCGGACCGGTCAGCGTCCGCTCGATGTGCCGCGCAATCTGTTCAGTCTGACTCCAGACGGTTGCCATCGCGAATCCCGATTACTTCTGCTCGTACTTCCAGTTGCGCGTCTTGCCCTGCGCCATCCACGCGATGGCGCTCTGCAACCGGCGCGCGCGCGTCTCCTTGGCTTTTGCTTCGGTGATCCAGTCGATGTATTCGCGCTTGTTGGTTTTCGAGAAATCGTCGTAGGCCGCGCGGGCCCGGCTGTTGCGCTTCAACGCGGCCGCGAGATCGGGCGGCGTGCGGATCGGTTTGCGCGGCGATCGCTTGACGGGACGCGGCACGCTGACGCCCTGCTCGTTGAGCGCCATCGCCTTCTTGATGTAGCCGGTCAGCACGGCCTTCGGCGGCAGATCAGACGCCGCCGTGATGCGCCCGAACTGGCCCATGCCCGGCTCGGACTTCCTGCCGTTGTCGGGGACGATGAGCGAGCCCTTCCAGAAACCGAAGACGGCGTGCTGCTTGAACGCGGCCATGCTGCAGAGCATCCCCTGGTACATGAAATGCGGGAAACTCCATTTCATCGTCTCTTCGACGTCCGGACACGCGCTGTGAATCGTCTCACGCAGTCCCGACAGAATCGGCCGGGCGAAATCGGCCGCCTTCGCGATATACGAATCCACTCGACGATCTCTCGTGCCCATGCATCCTCACGCGGGACGTTTCGTGCGGCATCCGTCCCCGACGATAATGACGGCAAACATGAGCCCGCAGCAAGACCCATCCCCCGCCGGCGCGCCGGTCCGCGTCGAAGGCCTGATGCGCGACATCGAGGACGCGGTGCGCCGCGACCGCCGGCGGCGGCTGCTGGGCCGCGGCGCGTCGCCGGCCTACGCCGACGCCGAGCTGTTCGCCGCGGTCGAGAGCCTGCTCCGCCGCACGATCGGGGATCGCGCCGAGGGCAGCCTGCTGCTGCCGGACCTGCTCGACGACCCTGAAGACTGGCTGCTGAACACACGGCCGCCGGCAATCACGAGCCACAGGCCCGGCATCGGCCCGCTCATCGTATGGCTGAAGCGCCGGGTCGCCATGCCCGTGACGCGCTGGCTGTACGACTACGTCGCCGACAACGTACGCCGGCAGCACCGCATCAACCGGCTGCTGATGACCTGCGTCGAGGAGCTCGCGATCGAGAACGCGCGTCTCCGCCGCGATCTCGAGCGCCGCTCTGCCGGCGGCTCCCACTCCTGATGAAGCTGGCGTGCGTGGTCCACCGATTCGGCGCCGGGATTGCCGGCGGTTCCGAAGGCCACTGCCGCGCCATCGCCGAGCGCCTGGCGGAGCGCCACGACGTCACCGTTCTGACCAGCTGCGCGCGCGACCACGTGACGTGGCGCAACGAGTTTCCCGCGGGCGAGTCGGCGTCCGGGCGTCTGCGCGTCGTACGCTTTCCGTCCGTGCGGCAGCGGTCGCTGCCGCGTTTTGCGTCGATCAGCGCCG
>DASQHH010000470.1:0-3706 GCA_035632195.1 Vicinamibacterales bacterium | reverse complement strand
TGCCATGTCACTCGCAGCGCCGTAGTACGGGTTCGCGAGGGTGTCGCCTTTCTGCATCCAGGGCTTCTGCATCATCGGGCAGTACGCAACTTTGACGCCGTCGCCGCCGTTCAGCTTGTTGCCCGTCATGTAGGTGACGATAGCGTCGCTGAGGATGCCGAACTTCTCGCGCGCGGTATCGAGGTCGTCGGCTGACGCGAGCTGGGCGGCGGCGGTGTCGATCTTGAACGCCGGCGCGCCGAGCGCCGTCGCGGCAGTGGCGATGTTCCCCGCGTTCTGCCTGACCGGCGTGACGTCGTCCTTGACGAGCGCTTCCTCGATGGTCAGGTACGGATCCATGATCGAAGCCGGCAGCGATGAACCGCTCGCGGGCGTTTTGTCGGTCGCCGGCACCGGCATGCAGCCCCACGCGAGCAGCGTCACTCCGATGAGCAGTCGTTTCATCGCGTCACCATCAATGGAATCGTTTTGCGATTGTAACTGGCGATCGACACCTGCGCCGCCGTACGCTCGGCTGCCGCCATGAACGCCTTCGCCGCAGGCGACTCGGGCTCGGCGATCATCAGCGGCACGCCCGCGTCGCTGCCTTCGCGGATCGGCTGATAGATCGGAATCCGGCCCACGAACGGCACGCCGGTGTCGACGGCCATCTGCTCGCCGCCGCCGCGGCCGAAGATGTCCGACTCGTGGCGGCACTCCGGGCAGACGAAGTAGCTCATGTTCTCGATGACGCCGAGCGGCGGGATGTTCAGCTTCTTGTACATCGCGATCGCACGCCGGCTGTCGGCGATCGACACCTGCTGCGGCGTCGTGACGACGACCGCGCCGGCGACCGGCACCGTCTGACTGAGGCTCAGCGCGACGTCGCCGGTGCCGGGCGGCAGATCGATGACGAGATAATCGAGGTTGCCCCACCGCACTTCACGGAAGAACTGCTGCAGCGCGCCGTGCAGCATCGGGCCGCGCCAGATGATCGGCGCGTCGTCGCTCGTCAGGAAGCCCATCGAGATGACCTGGAGCCCGTACTTTTCCGCCGGGACGATCTTCTGCCCGTCGGTCGTCAGCTGCTCGCGCATGCCGAGCATGATCGGCACGTTCGGTCCGTAGATGTCGCCGTCGATGATCCCGACGCGGCTGCCGCACCGGGCGAGCGCGATGGCGAGGTTGACGGCGACGGTCGTCTTGCCGACGCCGCCCTTTCCGGCGCCGACCGCGATGACGTTTTTGACCGTGGGGAGCGGCTGCTTGCCGGCTTCCGGGCCGACCGCCTCGCGCACCTTCGGGCTCATCTGGACGTCGACCGCGCTCACGCCGGGCACCTGCAGCACCGCCGCGCGCGCCTGATCGCGCATCTGATCCTTGACCGGACAGGCCGGCGTCGTCAGCTCGATCGTGAACGAGACGCGTCCGCCGTCGACGCGCAGCTCCTTGATGAAGCCGAGACTGACGATGTCGCGATTGAGATCGGGATCGCGGACGATCTTGAGCGCGTCGAGGACCGCGGCCTGGTCGACTTGCATAAGACAAAGCTTATCGTACAAATTCGACGCCATGTCCGACGCCTCCGCGACCCGCGGCCTGATGATCGTGCTCGCGTACCTGTGGCCGCTCGCGCTGGTGCCGCTCGTCGCCGAACGCGGCGACGCCGAGGTCCAGTGGCACGCCCGGCACGGTCTGGTGCTGATGACGGCGGAGCTGCTGCTCGCGGCGGGTTATCTGATCGCCGCTTCCTTCGTCCACGCCGCTGCGATCGGACTCGGCGGGGCGCTGCTCGTCGCCGTCGTCGCCGCGTGGGCGGCCATTCTCGCGGTTCACATCGCGGCCATCGTGAAGGGCATCAACGGCGAGCGGCTGAACGTTCCGCGGATTACGTCGCTGGTGAAATGAACGCGGCTTTCCCGTGCTCGGTCAACAGCGCCCACAGCGTGTAGATGCCCAGCGCCGTGCCGAACGGTAGAAGGACCAGATCGACGGACCCGAGCACAATCGCCGTCAGACGGGCCCATGGCTTGCGGCGGCGCAGCGGAACCCCGACGACGACGTGCGCCGCGCCCCAGAGCATGGCGATCACCGCGATGGCGAGAAAGAATCCGGCCGTGAGGCCCGCCGCCATCTGCCCGCCGCCGGTCTGATTCGCCGCGATGATAGCGATGGCACTAATGCCGAGCGCGAGCGTCGACACGCCGATCAGCGCCGTCAGCAGACCCCACACGATGAACAGGATTCCGACGAAATCGACGTGCGTGTCGGTCAAATCGCGGCGGGACGGATCGCCACGTGGAGCTCGACCCGCACGGGCAACGCGTCCCGCGAACGGAGGCGGAAGCGGAAGCACGCGCCGTCCGCCACGCCGGGAGGCACGGCCACGCGCACCGGATGATGGAAGAGCGCCTCACCGTTGCCGCAGCACGGCAGACACGGTTCGGTCCACGTCTCCCCGCGGCCGCCGCAGTGCGGACACGTCAGGCGGACCGGCACCTCGATCGGCACGATGTGGCCGTCGACCGCCTCACGCGGCGACAGAGACACTTCCGCACGCACGACGCCGGCGTCGGCGCCTTCAGCACCTTCGCCCAGGAACTGATCGCGCATCCGATCGACCACCCGGCTCACGGACGGGAAGTCGATGGCGATCTCATCCGAAAAGCATTCATGCAGCATGCGCAGGCGAAAAATCGCTCCCGGGGCTAACGATAGGTGCCGACCTGTGGCTTGTCAAGGAAGGCACTCAGTGCTAGCTTCAGACAAAAGTCATGCCTGCGAAAGAATGCCCGCTGTGCGGCGGGTCGATGCGCTTGACCGAGCGCAAGACCGTCGATCACATTCCCGGAAACCCCAAGCCGATCACGCGGACCACAAAGGAATGGGTCTGCGCCGACTGCGATAACTTTGAGGAAGCAGAGGAAGAAGAGTCTTAGCGCGCGCCGATCGTCAGCAGGACTTCCTTGCGGAGCGTATCCTCGAATTCTTCGAAATTCAGCGCAGACTCGCACTCATCGCAGAGCACTTCCAGCACCGCCGGACGGCTTTCTTCGGACACTTCGACGCGGCCACCTTCCACGTTCACGACGTGCATTTGCAACGTCTTGACCAGAAAGTTCTTGTCGTTGCCGCAGTTAGGACAGGTCAACGTCACGTAGAGCTCCCTTCGGTTTTGATTCTAGTGAAAGGGTTGGGGCGGCGCAATGCAAATATGGCCGGAATCTGCTAGATTTCGTGGCCATGGCAGGGTCGACCTACCAGATACAGAGTCAGCCGCGGGGTCCGCATTGGATAGCCTGGGTGAGCCGCGACGCTTCCGGCAAGCCCGACCGTTCGGTCGTGGTTATCGGCGAAACCAAGGAAGAGGCTGAGGAAAACGCCCGCCGATGGGCCGAGAGCCAGACCTGAGTCCGACCCGAGTCCGACCTGAGTCCGACCTGAGTGCGGCTGCGGTCAGAGCAAGCCAGGATAGCCCACTCGTTTTCCGTCGACTCGGGCAAATTCGGTCAACTTGTGGGCGGGTGCTGAGGCGGCTGTTTGAATATGCTGCACCGCGACACCTCGAGCCACGAGCGCGTCGGCGATGAGCTGCCGGTGACACCGCCACCACACAGCTTCGGCGCACATGATGACTGTGGGCGCATTTGCCGCCCACAGCATCAGTTCATCCATCCCGTCGTTAAACGCCGTGGTTTCCATGTAGTCCGCGTAGCCGCGGAAGCTG
>DASQHH010000469.1:0-2086 GCA_035632195.1 Vicinamibacterales bacterium | reverse complement strand
CTGCTCGAGCTCGCCCGAGTGGTGGCGGACGTCGCGCGCGGAGACGATGAAGATGACGTCTTCCGCGATGTTCGTCGCGTGATCGCCGATCCTCTCGAGATGGCGGGAGATCAGAATCAGATCGAGCGCGGGTTCGATCGTCGCCGGGTCCTGCAGCATGTAGGTGAGAAGTTCGCGGAAAATCTGTGTCTTCAGGTCGTCGAGCGCGTCGTCCTCGTCGAGGACGCGCTGGGCCAGCGCGGTGTCGCGGCGCACGAAGGCATCGAGCGCGTCGCGAAGCATCCGCTGCGCGACGGCCGCCATGCGCGGGATGTCGATGAGTTTCTTGACCGGCGGATGCGACGCGTACTGATGCGCCGCTTCGGCGATGTTGATCGCGAGGTCGCCGACGCGCTCCAGATCCGTGTTGATCTTCACCGCCGCGACGATCGCCCGCAGGTCGGTGGCCATCGGCTGATAGAGCGCCAGCAGCGTGAAGCAGCGATTGTCGACTTCGATATGCAGGCGGTTGACCGGTTCGTCGCCGACCAGCACCCGCGAGACGATGTCGTGATCGCGGTCGACGAGCCCCTTGACCGCCAGGCGGACCTGCTCCTCTGCGAGGCCGCCCATCTCGAGCAGCCGCGCCATCAACTGCTCGAGCTCGCCCTGGAAATGCCGGTGATCGCGTTGTGCTTCCATCGCTCGCCTGAAGGCTTCGCGCTCCTTATCCGAACCGTCCCGTGACGTAGTCCTCGGTCAGCTTCTGTGCCGGCGCCGTGAAGATCTTCGACGTCCGGTCGCACTCGACGAGCTTTCCGAGCCAGAAGAACGCCGTCACGTCGGAGACCCGCGCCGCCTGCTGCATGTTGTGCGTGACGATGACGATGGTGTAGCGGCTCTTGAGCTGATAGATCAGTTCTTCGATGCGCTGCGTCGCGATCGGGTCGAGCGCGGACGCCGGTTCGTCCATCAGCAGGATCTCCGGCTCGACCGCGAGCGCCCGCGCGATGCACAGCCGCTGCTGTTGGCCGCCCGAGAGGGCGATCGCGGACGCGTGCAGCCGGTCCTTCACCTCGTCCCACAGCGCCGCGGCCTTCAGGCTCGCCTCGACGCGCCCGCCCAGTTCCTCGCGCGACTTCGTCAGGCGGTTGATCCGCAGTCCGTAGGCGACGTTGTCGAAGATCGACTTCGGGAACGGGTTCGACTTCTGGAACACCATCCCGACGCGACGCCGCAAATCGACGGGATCCACCGACGAGGCATAGATGTCCCTGCCGTCGATGCGGACGGTTCCCTCGACACGGGCCCCGGGCACGATGTCGTTCATCCGGTTCAGCGACCGCAGGAACGTCGACTTGCCGCAGCCCGACGGCCCGATGAGCGCCGTGACTTCGTTCATCCGCGCCTGCACGGTGATCTGTTCCAGCACGCGCCGGGCGCCGTAGTAGAAGTTCATCCCCGCAACGTCGATCTTTGCGGGGGACTCCGCCGCGGGGGGCGGCTGCGCAGCCGCGGTCGGCTTCGGGACCGGAACGGCAAGCTCCAACACCAGAGGACGATAGCGCGGCGGTGCAACCGCAGTTTTTCGGCTGTGTTAAATCTGGAGACCGCGAGGCTAGATTTCCGGGCGTTGAGAAGGCGGCTCGATTCCTTCGAGGAATTCCGCCACCTGGCGCCGCAGCTCGTCCTGGATCCGATCGACGCTCCGCCGCGCGTCCAGGGTGCGGAAGTGGAACTCGTCGCCCATGGATCCGTACTCTCGCAGCAGCTTGTTCTGATAGGTCCTGAAGCTGTCGTAGATGTCGTCGCCGTGCTTCAGGTCCATACCCGATTCCCAGAAGTCCATGCCGCGGGACGCCAGCACCCGGCCGATCAGCGTCTTGACGTCGACGTTCAGGTAAAACACGAGGTGCGGGGCGATTGCGAAGCCGTACAGGCTGCGCAGCCACGAGCGGTCGATGCCGCGGACGCCGGCGCGCGCCAGCGCCGTGAAGATGTATCGATCGGAGAGCACGACGAAGCCGGCCTTCAGCGCGGGAATGATTTCTTTTTCCAGCCGATCGGCGAAATCCGTCGCATACAGGAGGCCGAACGTCAGCTTGTT
>DASQHH010000468.1:0-5503 GCA_035632195.1 Vicinamibacterales bacterium | reverse complement strand
CAGGGTTCGATTCGCGCGTGCGCGGACGCTGCTTGAATCGCGATGATCGCGCCGGACATGAAACTGATTGCCGTCAGCCAGTCCGGGTCGGGCAGACCCGTCTCGGGCCTGACCGCTGTGAACACTTGTCCCTTCGTCCACAGCTCGTCCGTCCAGTATCCAAACGCGTGGACGCAGGTGTCCTCGGAAAACGAAGGCTCGGCGTCCCGAGGCATGAAGCGAAACTCGGTGACTTCACGAAACTCCAACCTGATCGAGGCAGGCGTGTTGCCTGCCGCACCGTCGCCCGTGGCGCGGCGCCACCGCAGGGTGAGCGTCCGGTTCTCTATCGAGTAATCAAGTCCGCAAAAGTCGAAATCGCTCTGCAGGTCGAGTTTGTGCGGCGGCTGTACCAGGTAAATGCCGCTCTCTATTCCAAAATCGCAATCCACAATCAATCGACAATCAGTCCGCAATCATCAATCCGCAATCCGCAATACAGCGCTGCGTCAGGATTTCTTCCGCGATCCCCCCGAGATGCCACACACGAACCCCGTCGGCAGGGGCGGTGCCGCCGTCACTCCGCCGCCGGTCTTCTCCAGAACGGCGTTCAGCGCCGCGAGGTCGGTGTCGTTAATCGCGTGCCACGCCTTGAAGGCGGTCATCAGATCGGTGCACGCTGCTTGAAAGGCATTGCGCTGCGGATCGTTCGGCGCCATGTCGCCGAAGTCCAGCGTCTCGAGCTGACGGATGAACGTCGCGTTGAGCGCGACGAAGTTCGGCGGCGGCGGACCGGCGTTTCCGCGTCCGCCCCCGGGGGCAGGTGTGGCGGGTAGGCCGGGTGGGGCAGGTGGCGGAGCGCCGCCGCGGCGGCCGCTGCCCGGAGTGCCGCCGACGCTGGTCAGCTTGTCCTCGAACGTCTTGATCGCGGCAGCGACGTCCGCGGGCGGATTCGCGCCGGCAGCGCTCGAAACTGCCGCGCGCATCTTCACGATCTGCTGGTAGCCCGCCCACGCCTGATTCGCGAGGCTGGCGATGTTCATCTGCAGCGCGTGCTGTGCCTGGACGTCTGACCCCGTCGCCGGCGACCGTGGGTCGCCCTTCACCGTCACCGGCTGCGTGTACGGCGTGCCGTCCACGGTCAGCTTCACCGTGTAGACACCGGGCGGCACGAGCGGACCCTCCGGCCACGGCGGCGTGTCGCCGTCCATCGCGCCCATCACGTCGCCGACTGTGTGCGTGAACGACTGCGGCGGGTCGTGGCGGATGTTCCAGGTGACCCGGTTGGTGCCGATCGCCGTCGGCAGGGGCATCGGCTTCTCGAGCCAGTGCTCGGGCACCGCCGGCGGCGGATCGGGCCACGGGGCGATCGCCGCGCTCGACAGGTGGCGGACGACCTGTCCGCCCGAATCGAGAATGTCGAGGGTGATGTCCGACGCGGGTTTCGCGCCGAGGTAGTAGTAAATGACCGCGCCGAGCGGCGGGTTCGCCGCGTGCGGCACCTCGGGCGGGAACGGCGTGTCGCCGTTGACGTTCCGGCGCACGCGGATCGCGTCGCCGGGTTTGAAGAGAATCGGCCGCTCGGCTAAAGCCTCGCGCTCCGCGTTGGCAGGCTCGCCCGGAGCGCGAGGCTTCAGCCGAGCGAGATCCGCAATCTGCCGCAGCGGCGAGAAGTCGTCGAGGATCCAGAATCCGCGGCCGTACGTCGCGACGACGAGATCGTTGTCATGAATCGTCGCGTCGCGGAACGACGTGTTCGGCAGGTTCAGCTGCAGCGACTGCCACTCGTTTCCATCGTCGAACGACGCGTACATTCCGCTTTCGGTGCCGGCAAAGAGCAGCCCCGCCTTCTTCGTGTCGCCGCGGATCACACGGGCAAAACTGCCGCTGGGCTGATTCGTCGGAAGGCCGTGGACGATCTTCGTCCACGTCCTGCCGTAATCGTGAGTGCGGAACAGATACGGCTGGTAGTCGCCGACGACGTGATAGTCGATCGCAACGTAGGCTGACGCAGCGTCGAAATGGGACGCGTCGATCGCCTGCACGTCAGCCCGCGTCGGATTCGGCAGGCCGGGAATCGTGACTTCTTCCCACGTGTTGCCGTGGTCCCTCGTCACCATGATGAGACCATTGTTGGTGCCGACCCAGATGGTCCCGGAGGCGACGCTCGAGACGGACATCGAGTCGATGGCGCCGAGCGGACGCGCGTTCGGATCGGCGCCGCGGCCTTGCGGCGGCGTCGGCGGAGCTGTCCCGAACGCCGGGGGCGTTTCGCCTTTCGGATAGGTGAGGTCCGGACTGATCCGCTTCCAGTGCATCCCCGCGTCGGTCGTCGAGTACACGTACTGATACGCCGTCAGCAGCTCCTTCGGGTTGGTCGGATGGAAGAGCAGCGGCTGATTCGTCACTTTGCGCAGATACGCCGTGGTCTCGACGTTCGGCGCAACGTTGATCCACTGTCCGCTCGGCATCGTGATCTTGACGATGCCGCCCTGCGGACCGCCGGCGTACACGACGCTGCTGTTCTGCGGGTCCGCGACGACGGTGCCGAATTCGTATCCGGGCGTCGGATACCAGTCGACGGTGCTGACGGCGCCGAGGTTGCCGCGGCTGCGCGTCGCGATCGATCCGCTGTCCTGCTGCGGTCCGTACACCCAGTACGGGAACTGGTTGTCGGTCGACACGTGGTAAATCTGCGCCGTCGACTGGTTGTACCAGGAGCTCCACGTCTTGCCGCCGTCGAGCGAAATCGTCCCGCCCTGGTCGACGCCGAGGAACAGCCGGTTGCCGTCGGTCGGATCGATCCACAGCACCTGCGGGTCGTCGCCGCCGGGCGCGCCCTTGAACGCGGCGAACGTGTTGCCGCCGTCCAGCGACCGGTAGCTCGAGGTCGCGAGCGTATAGACGATGTCCGGGTTCTTCGGATCGACGAATACCCCGGAGGTGTAGTTGCCCTGTCCGTTCGCTATCCGGCTGTCGTTCGCCGCCATTCGCTTCCAGTTCGTTCCGCCATCGTCGGAGCGATAGAGCCCGAACGTGCCGATGAGGAACATGCGCTGGCCGTTCGTATTGGCGGCAACCGCAACGCACGTGCGGCCCGCCAGGTTCGGCAGTCCTCCGCCTTTCAGCTCGGTCCAGGTCAGACCCTGGTCCGTCGATTTGTAGATCGCCGTCCCGGTCGGCTGCGGGGGAGTCCCTGGCGCGCCGGCCGGCGGCTGACCACCCCGCGCCGGGGGGGCTCCAGGCGCGACGTAATGGCGCACCGTCGTCGCGAGCATCACATTCGGGTGGTCGTACGCCCAGGCCAGCTTCTGCATGCCCGTTTCGTTGTTGACGTACAACGTTCTCGCCCACGTCTTCCCGCCGTCGGTGCTGCGGAAGACGCCCCGCTGATCGGTGTGCGTGTGGATATTGCCCTGCGCCGCAAGCAGGACCAGGTTCGGATCCTTCGGGTCGACCAGAATCGACGGGATCTGCTTTGTATCGTCCAGTCCCAAGTGCTGCCACGTCTTGCCCGCGTCCGTCGACTTGTAGACGCCGTTGCCTTCATTGATGCCGCCGCCAGTCACCATGTCGCCCGTGCCGGCATAGATGATGTTGGGATCCGACGGCGCCACTTCGATGGACCCGACCGACGACACCTCTTTAATGGAATCGAAAACCGGGTACCAGGTTTCCCCCGCGGAGGTCGTTTTCCAGACGCCGCCAAGCGGCAGGCCCATGTAGAACACCCCGGCCTGACCGACGACACCGGTCACGGCCGAGACGCGGCCGGCCCGAAAGGGGCCGATGTTGCGCCACTGGAGTCCGGCGAGCATGTTCGGCGGTGGAGACGCTGCCTGAATCGTCGCCGCCACGATGAGCAGTGCGCCGAGACCGAAAACCCGGAGCGGGCCGCGATTTGGCATGCGCAAAATATACTGCCATCGCGGGCGCGGTAGACGTGACGCGTCAGAACGCGGGTATGAAAATCGTCTTCTCGTTTCGTCCAGGTCCTGCGGGCGTGAGCCCGTGGACCCTGGACGAAACGAGAGGAGACGACTATGAGTGGTCGACAGCGACGAAAGAGAAGCTGGTGTTGGTCAGCGTCCCGCTCGTATCCCGGATCTCGAGGTGGATTACGTAGGTCCCGCCGAGGTTCATCTGCCACGTGATCCGCGGCATCAGCACCGTCGTTCCACCGCCGGTGATCGTGATGGCGCCGATAAACACGCCCTGGGTGCCCAGGAACTGGATCTCATAAACGCCCGTCGATTTCTGCGACGACACGAAGCCCGAGCCGGCGTTGAGAGAGCCGTCGGCGTTCACCAGGCCTGCGCGATAGTTTGGCATCGGACCAGCGGGTCCGGTGGGCCCTGTCGGGCCCTGGAGACCTTGCACACCCGGCAGTCCTTGCGGGCCGGTCGCGCCCGGAACACCCTGCAGACCCTGCGCACCCGTTGCGCCCTGTGCTCCGGTCGATCCCGGTAATCCTGACGGACCTTGCGGACCAAGCGCCCCGGTCGGTCCTACCGCACCCGTCAGGCCTTGCGGGCCTTGCGGACCGGCGGGACCCTGCGGACCTTGCGCGCCATCAGCGCCCGCCGCTCCGGTCGCACCTTGCGCACCGGCGGCGCCCGTCGCACCGACGGCACCCGTCGGACCAACCGCCCCCGTCGGACCAACCGCACCGGTCGGACCGACTGCGCCGTTGGCACCTGTCGCGCCCGCCGGTCCTGCGGGACCCATCGCTCCCGTCGGTCCCATTGGTCCGGCCGCGCCCGCCGGTCCTGTTGCGCCATTCGCGCCAGCGGCGCCCGTTGCACCTGCTGGTCCCGCGGGCCCCGTCAATCCTGCCGGGCCTGTCGCACCGACGGCACCGGGGGCGCCGCTCGGACCCGCAGGTCCAACCGGGCCCGTTGCGCCGTTAGCACCTGCCGGCCCCATTGGTCCCGTCGCTCCGATTGCGCCAGCCGGGCCTGCCGGTCCCGGAGCTCCGGTCGGACCAGCTGAACCGGCCGGACCCATGGCGCCCGTCGCACCAACTGCGCCCGCCGGTCCCACTGCGCCCGTCGCGCCTGCTGGACCTGCCGGTCCCATCGCGCCAGTCGCGCCATTCGCACCGGTTGCGCCGGCCGGACCTGCCGGTCCCAACGCGCCGGTCGCTCCGTTTGCGCCTGCCGGTCCCACCGCACCCGTTGCACCCGCCGGTCCTGCCGGTCCCAACGCGCCAGTCGCACCGTTTGCGCCTGCCGGTCCCACCGCGCCCGTTGCGCCTGCCGGGCCCACCGCACCCGTTGCACCTGCCGGTCCCACCGCACCCGTTGTGCCTGACGGTCCCGCCGGGCCTGCCGGCCCCGCAGGTCCCGCCGGACCAACTGCGCCGGGCGCACCGTTCGTTCCATTCGTGCCTGCCGCACCGGTCGCGCCTGTAGCGCCTTTCGGTCCCGCCGGACCCGCAGGTCCCGCGGGTCCCGCCACGCCGCTCGGGCCAGCCGGTCCTGCCGGACCCGCGGAGCCCGCCGGTCCCGGGGGGGGGGGGGGG
>DASQHH010000467.1:0-1565 GCA_035632195.1 Vicinamibacterales bacterium | reverse complement strand
TGAGGCCATCCAGCAGTCCTCCGATGCCGACGCTCCGCGGCGTCCCCGACGTCGTCGCGGACGTCGCGGTGGCCGTCGCAATCGCCCGGGCGGCAATCGTGGCCCCGCCGGTCCGCCGGACGGTTCTCCCCCGCCGGCGAGCGACAACTGATGGCGCGCTTCTATCTCACGACCGCCATCGACTACGCGAACGGCGATCCCCACATCGGCCACGCCTACGAGAAGATCGGCGCGGACGCGATCGCGCGGTATCGCCGCATGCGCGGTGACGACGTCTACTTCCTCACGGGGCTCGACGAGCACGGCCAGAAGGTCGCGCAGGCGGCGGCGGAGCGCGGCGTGTCGCCGCAGGAATTCGTCGACGGCATCTCGCGCCGCTTCGAGGACATGTGGAAGCGGTTGTCGATCTCGTACGATCGCTTCATGCGCACGACCGCCGACGACCACAAGCGTGGCGTCCGTGCGTTGATCAAGCGCATTCACGACAGCTCGCCGGACGACTTCTACGAGAAGTCATACGAAGGGTGGTATTGCGTCGGCTGCGAGCTGTTCAAGCGCGACGACGAGATCGAGGACGGGCACTGCATCCTGCATCCCACGCGCACGCTCGAGTGGACGACGGAGCGGAACTGGTTCTTCCGGCTCAAGCGCTACGAACCGTTTCTTCGCCGCTTGTTCGCCGAGCGTCCACAGTTCCTCGAGCCCGAAACGCGCCGCAACGAGATCCTCTCGCTGCTCGACCAGGGCCTCGAGGACATCTCGATCACGCGTTCGCGTTTGTCATGGGCAATTCCCTTCCCGCTGCAGCTCTCGAACGGCGAAGAGCAAGGCACATGGGTCTGGTTCGACGCGTTGCCAAACTACCTCACGGCGACCGGCTATCCGGAGAAGCGCTACCACGACCGCTGGCCGGCGCAGCTCCACATCGTCGGCAAGGACATCACGCGTCTCCACACCGTCGTGTGGCCGGCCATGCTCCAAGCCGCCGAGATCGCCCTTCCCGAGCGCGTCTGGGCGCACGGCTTCGTGCTGCTCGGCGGCGAACGCTTCAGCAAATCGGCCGGGGTTCGACTCGACGTCGACGAAGCCATCGACCGCTATGGCGCCGACGCGCTGCGCTATTTCCTGCTGCGCGAAGTCGCATTCGATACGGACGGCAGCTTCTCGTACGAGCGATTCGACGAGCGCTACACGGCCGACCTTGCGAACTCACTCGGCAATCTGGCGAGCCGCGCGATCTCGATGGTCGAGAAGTATTTCGACGGCATGGTGCCGAAAGGCCCGCCGACGGACCTCGATCGCGCCGACGCGGCGGATCTCGCACAGTATCACGCTGCGCTGGACGGCAGCCACGGCTATTTGCTACACGAAGGCCTGAAGCGCGTCATGGCATGCGTCGCGCGCGGCAATGAGTTCGTCCAGTCGCAGCAGCCGTGGGCGCTCGCCAAGAAGCCCGAGACGCGGGAAGAGCTCGAGCGCGTGTTGGCGGCGATCGTCCGTCAGCTCGCGCGCCACGCGATCTACCTGACGCCGTTCATGCCCAACAAGGCCGGGGAACTGTGGAC
>DASQHH010000466.1:0-3613 GCA_035632195.1 Vicinamibacterales bacterium | reverse complement strand
GGCGAGGTCGTCACCGCCATTCGCCAGGACGAGGACAATCCGGCCGTCCGCGCGCTCGAGTCGCTGATGGCGCTGCTGTATCCCGGCGAGCATCCATACGGACGCCCCACCAAGGGCACGATTCCGACCGTCGAGGCGCTGACGCGCGAGGACCTGCTGAAGCTGCACCGCGAGCGCTTCGCGCCGTCGGCCATGACCGCCGTCATCGTGGGCGACGTCGAGGCATCCGAGGCGCGCGAGACCGTGGAGCGCGTGTTCGGCGGCTGGAACGGCGCGGCACCGGCGGACGCGCCGACGCCGCCCACCCGCCGCGCGGTGGCGCGGCAGCGGCACGTCATCGCGATGCCCGACAAGGCGCAGGCGGATCTCGCATACGGGTTCGTCTCGATCAAGCGGCGCGATCCGGCGTATTACGCGTACTGGCTGATGAACAACGTCTTCGGGCAGTACGCGCTCGGCGGGCGGCTCGGCGACAGCATTCGCGAGCGCCAGGGGATGGCCTACTACGTCTCCAGCTCGCTCGACGCCAACGTGGCGGAGGGCCCGCTCGCGATCCGCGCCGGCATCAGCCCCGCGAACGTCGATCGCGCGATCGCGTCGATCGACGAGGAGATCGCCGGCATGGTGCGCGGCGGCGTAACGGCGAGAGAGCTGGACGAGTCGCGCCGGTTTCTCGTCGGTTCCATTCCGCGCGCGCTCGAAACGAACGCCGCGATCGCCAATTTCCTGCAGACGATGGAGTTCTTCGATCTCGGCCTGGACTACGACGCGCGGCTGCCGGGACTGCTCGGCGCCGTCACCCTCGACGAGGTGAATGCGGCGGCGCGCGGCGTGCTGGATGCCGGCAGGGCGACCGTCGTGGTCGCCGGTCCGGTGACGCCGTGAAGACGATGACGGGTATGAAGACCACCGCCGTCTTCTTCGACGTCGACTTCACCCTGATTCATCCCGGTCCGGTGTTCCGCGGCGAAGGCTATCGCGATTTCTGCGTGCGGCACGGCGTGGCCGTCGATCCCTCCCGGTTCGAGGCGGCCGTCGCGGGAGCCGCGCCGCTGCTCGACACAATCGACCGCGGCGACGCGTACGACCCGGAAATCTTCGTGGCGTATACCCGCGGCATCATCGAGCACATCGGCGGATCCGGGCCGGGCGTCGACGCGGCGGCGCGCGAGATCTACGCCGAGTGGGCCGCGTGCCAGCACTTCGAGTTGTACGACGACGTCTCAGACGTGCTCCGCGGACTCGCCGCGTCGGGCGTCCGCATCGGCCTGATTTCGAACACACAGCGCTGTCTCACGTCCTTTCAGTCGCATTTCGAACTGGACGGGCTGATCAGCGTCGCGGTGTCGTCGTTCGAGCACGGCTTCATGAAGCCGCACGCGAGCATCTTTTCGGCGGCGCTCGCGCGGATGGACGTCGGCGCGGACCGCGCGATGATGGTCGGCGACAGCCTTCGCCACGACGTCGAAGGCGCGCTCGGCGCCGGCATGCGCGCGGTGCTGCTCGATCGCGCGGGAACCGCCTCGGCGCGCGCATCGCAGTTGGGTGTTCCGGTCATCCGCTCTCTTCACGAGCTTCCCCAGCTCCTATGAACGTGGTCTACCGCGACCTCACGACGCTCGAGGAATTCGCGCTGGTGGTCGAACTCGAAAAAGAGATCTGGGGGCCGGGCTACGTCGACGTCGTGCCCACGCCGATTCTCACGGTGACGGTGAAGCGCGGCGGCATTCTCATCGGCGCGTTCCAGTCGGAGCGAGCTTCAGCCGAGCGCATGATCGGCTTCGTGTACTCGCTTCCGGGAATCAAGAATGGCGAGCCGACGCAGTGGTCGCACATGGCCGGCGTGGTGAAGGGCTCTCGCCGCGGGGGAATCGGCCGCGAGCTGAAGCTGCGTCAGCGCGAGCGTGCGCTCGCGATCGGCGTCGACCTGATCGAATGGACGTTCGATCCGCTGCAGGCCGCGAACGCGCATCTCAACTTCGCGAGCCTCGGGGTGATCGCGGAGGAGTACGAGCAGAACATCTACGGCGAGTCGACGAGCCCGCTGCATCGCGGCAACCCCACCGACCGCCTCGTAGTCGAGTGGTGGATCCGCCGCGCGCGCGAGCCGCACGACTGGACCGGCGCGCGGCCGTGTTCAGACAGCGCGCAGACGGCCGGGAAGCTGACGATCGACGTGCCGGCGGGATTCACCGAAATGCTGTCGTCGAAGCCCGATCTTGCGCTCGAGTGGCGGATGAAGACGCGGAAGCTGTTTACGTACGCATTTGCGCAGGGCTATCGCGCCGTCGATTTCCGTCTCGATGCCCTGAACGCAAAAGGTACGTACCTTCTGGAGAGAACCTAGAACCCAGAACCCGAACCCCGAACCCAAAATCCGCAATCTTCAATCCGCAATCCGCAATTCGGACGTCACCCCGGCGGCCAGTGCAGCGAACGGCCGCCGATGAGGTGCAGGTGGATGTGAAATACCGTCTGGCCGGCATCGCGGTTCGTGTTGAAGACCGTCCGGTACCCGCCCTCCGAGATGCCGCGCGACTTGGCGATGGCCGCCGCCCGCCGGACGAGCTCTCCCATGATGGGATCGTCACCCGGCTGCAGGTCGTTCAGCGACGCGATGTGCCGGCGCGGCACGAGAAGGACGTGCGTCGGCCCCTGCGGATTGATGTCGTTGAACGCGACGATGCGCTCGTCCTCGTAGACGATCGTCGCGTTGATCTCCCCGCTGATGATCCGGCAGAACAGACACTCGGCCATTACTCACCCCCGGATCGCGACGGCCGCGCGCGGAATGCCCGCGAGGTCGCGGCGCAGGTCGATCATTTTGAGGCTCCGCGTCGACGAGATCAAATCGGCGACGGCTGCGTCCTGGCCGAACCCGAACTCGAAGAGCAGCGTTCCGCCGGTCCTCAGAAGCGCAGCCGCCTGGGGCAGCAGCCGTCGAATCACATCCATGCCGTCGTCGCCGGCGAAGAGCGCCACGCCGGGCTCGTGATCCACGACTTCCGGCTGAAGCGTCGGCCGATCGCGTCCAGCCACGTACGGCGGATTCGCGACGATCACGTCGAACGGTCCGCTGAGACCGTCCAGCAGGTCGACGTTCTTCCACGCGACGCGCGAAGCGACGTCGTGTCGGGCCGCATTTCGCTTGGCGACGTCGAGCGCCGCCTCTGAGATATCGGTGGCATCGATGCCGGCGCGCGGCCGCTCGCGGGCGACGGCGATCGCGACGCAGCCGCTGCCGGTACAGACGTCTGCAATCCGCGCCGGCTCGTCACGATCGCAGCGCGCCAGGACGAGCTCGACGAGCAGCTCCGTTTCGGGGCGCGGAATCAACACCGCAGGCGTCACCTCGAACGCGAGTCCCCAGAACTCCTGCTGCCCGACGATGTACGCGAACGGTTCGCGGGCGGCGCGGCGGGCGATCAGCCCGTCGAAACGCGCGGTGAACGCGGGCGGCGGCAGTTGCTGCGCGCTTTCGATGTATTGCGCAGTCGTCCAGCCGAGGGCGTGTGCGGCCAGCAGGCGCGCGTCGAGCTCGGCTTCATCGTCGGATATGCCCGCCTCGCGGAGCCGCCGGCGCGCAGCAGCGACGTGGTCGTGGATGGTGCTA
>DASQHH010000465.1:0-5596 GCA_035632195.1 Vicinamibacterales bacterium | reverse complement strand
CAGCCGCGCAGCCGGTAGTACATCGTCGCCAGGATGTCGTAGATCGCGTCGTCCGAGATTCCGAGCGATTCGCGTTCCGGAAGGGGCGACCACATCGGCGTCGTGCCGGTGCGCATCGGCGTCGGTGAAGGGATCGGATCGAGACCGACCGCGCGCAGCGCCTTCATCGCGCGCGGGATGTGCGTAGGCGCCGACACGAGCACGAACCGCCCGATGCCAAGTCGCGCGAGGATCGGCTTCAGCAACAGCGCCTCCTCGCGTGTCGTTCGGGACCGGTCCTCCATCACGATGCGATCCGGCGGAATACCGAGCTGGATCGCGGCCTGGCGATACGCCGCCGCTTCCGTCCGCGGCTCGAAGAGACGCTGCGTGCCCCCGCCCGAGACGATGACGAGCGGGTGTCCGAGCATGCGGTACAGCCGAACCGTTTCGATGACGCGCAACGCGCTGGCACCGAGATCGTCGATCCCGATGCCATAGGCGACGTGGCTGTTGATGCCGGCGCCGAGCATGACGATGGCGTTCGCGCCGTCGGCATCCGTGCGGAACTGAATCGGCCGCACACGCGTCGCGACCGACCAGGCCAGCAGCGCCGAACCGATCGGAATCGACGCGAACCAGAAGCCCAAGCAGAAGCACGTCAGCCAGATTCTCCCCACGCGGCGAGTACGCGACCGATACAGCATCACGGTTCCGATGCCGACCATCACGACGATGAGCGGCAGGCTCGACAGACGGGAGGTGGCTTTGAGAAAATCGAGGACCGACGACACGCGCAGGCGGCTATGACGCCGCGGCGTCGAGTGCGAAGCGGCGCGCGTGGCGCCATTCGGGCAGCCGCTGCAGCCACATCTCGAACGTCAGCAGGGCCCACAGCCGGTGGGCGCGGTCGCCGTCGCCAGCCAGGTGGCCGTCGACGAGCGTTTGCACATGGCGCGCGGCGACGAAATCACGATACTTCGCGGTCGGCGAGAGCAGCACGTCGCGCAGGTGCTCGCGCAGGCCGCCGCGGAACCAGGCGGCAATCGGCACGCCGAATCCCATCTTGCCGCGGGCCTGGATCTCCGCGGGAACGAGATCGCGAAACGCATCGCGGAGGACAGCCTTCGTGCGGCGTCCGGCGAGCTTGAACGAGTCCGGCAGCGCGGCCACGTACTCTACGAGCTCGCGATCCAGGAACGGCGAGCGCGCCTCCAGCGCGTTCGCCATCGTCATGCGATCGGTCTTGACGAGCAGATCTCCGGGAAGATACGTCGTGAAATTGAGGTGGAGCGCGCGGCTCAGCGCGGACCGGCCGGCGAGCCAATGCCGCTCGGCAGCAGCGTACCGAAGCGGATCGATGCGCGCCGCCTCGCCGCCGGGCAGCTTCACCAGCGCGCCGAGGTCGTCGGAGAAGACGCCGCTCCAGTCGGTCAGGCGCTCCTCGAGCGGCAGGCCGGACGCGCGCACGAAGCGCTGCGCGCGCGCGAGCCAATGGCGTTCGCATGCAGGAGCACGCAGGTGCGAAACGGACGCGCGCGCAATCGCCATCGCTGCGGCCGGCATGCGTTCCGCCAGCACCGACGCGCGGAATCGATCGTAGCCCGCAAACACCTCATCGCCGCCGTCGCCCGTGAGCACCACCGTGACCTTGTCGCGCGTCAGCTGCGAAACGATGAATGTCGGCACGGCCGACGAGTCCGCGAACGGACCGTCGTGATGCCACACGAGCTTCTCGATCAGCTCCGTCGGAACGGGTTGAACGCGGAACTCCGTGTGGTCGGTCTTGAATCGATCCGCGGCGACACGGGCGAACGCCGTCTCGTCGTACGCCGGCTGGCCTTCGAATCCGATGCTGAACGTCTTGACCGGTCCCCCCGTCAACCGGCTCATGAGCCCGACGACGATCGTCGAATCGAGGCCACCGCTGAGAAACGCGCCGAGCGGAACGTCGCTGACGAGGCGTCGCTCGACTGCGCGCGTCAGGCGGTCCCGTACGCCAGCGAACGCGGCATCGGCGGTGATCGGCCGGACCTCGGACTCGACCGGATACTGCAACTGCCAGTAGTGGCGTTCCGCCGTCCGGCCGTCGGCGTCGATCGTCATGACCGTTGCCGGCCGCAGCTGCACGATGTTCCGGTAGATCGTCGACGGCGCCGGGACGTAGCCGTGCAGGAAGTAGTACGGCATCGCGTCGCGATCCGGGTCGATGACGATCTGCGGGTGCGGGAAGAACGCCTTGATCTCGGACGCGAACGCGACGAATGCGCTCGATCGATGGACGAACAGCGGCTTCTCCCCGGAGCGGTCGCGCGCGAGCGTCAGCCGGCGGCTGCGTTCGTCCCAGATCGCGATCGCGAACATGCCGTCGAGATCGGCGATGGCGTCGGACCCCTTCTCCTCGTAGAGATGCGCGATGACCTCCGTGTCGCTTTGGGATCGGAATCGGTGTCCGCGCGCGGCGAGGTCGCGGCGCAGGTCCTTGAAGTTGTAGATCTCGCCGTTGAGGACGACGTGGACCGAGCCGTCCTCGTTCGGCATCGGCTGGCTGGCGTTCGGCGTGAGGTCGATAATGCGCAGCCGGCGGAATCCGAGCGCGGCGGCGGCCCACGACGGCGCATAGACACCCGCCTCGTCAGGACCGCGATGGGTCAGCTGATCACGCATCGCGGCCACGACAGCCGGATCGGGCGCGCGGCCGTCGAACCTCAGCTCACCGCAGATCCCGCACACGTCAGGGTCCGACAGCCGCGGCCGGCGCTGTCGTTTCCGCTGCCGCCGGCTTGAAGAACACGAAGTCCTCCATGACGAGGACGTCCATGTTCGTCTTCATGAAGCAGCGGTAGGCGTCTTCCGGCGTGCAGACGATCGGCTCGTCCTTGACGTTGAACGACGTGTTGACGATGACCGGGCATCCTGTGAGGCGATCGAAGGCGGCAATGATGTCGTAGTAGAGTGGATTCGTTTCGCGGCGGACGGTCTGAATGCGCGCGGAATAGTCGACGTGCGTCGCGGCCGGAATCTCCGAGCGGACGACGTTCAGCTTGTCGATGCCCCACTTCGCGTCTTCGTCCGCAGTCGTCTTGCGGCGGCGGCGCTCGCTCACGTCCGCGACGAGCAGCATGTAAGGGCTCTCGTCGTCGAGATCGAACCACTCGTGCACGCGCTCCCGCAGGACGGCCGGCGCGAAGGGACGGAACGACTCGCGGAACTTGATCTTGAGGTTCAGCACCGACTGCATCTTCGGCGAGCGCGCGTCGCCGATGATCGAGCGCGCGCCGAGCGCCCTCGGGCCGAATTCCATGCGTCCCTGGAACAGGCCGACGACTTTCTCCTCGGCGAGGAGCCCGGCCACGAGGCGCGGCAGCTCGGCGCGCGAATGGCGCTCGGCCGTCACGCCCCTGCTCGCCATCCACGCCGCAATCTCATCGTCCGAGAACTTCGGGCCGAGCAGCGCGCCCTGCATGTCGTCCGCGTAGTCGGGGACGAAGCTCGGACGTCCCGGAGCTCCGTCCCCGGTCCAGGTACCACGTTTCTCCGCGCTCTCGCGCGGCTGCCCGAGATAGCGATGCCAGATTGCGTACGCGACGCCGAGCGCGCCGCCGGCGTCGCCCGACGCGGGCTGGATGAACAGCTCCTTGAACGGCCCTTCGCGCAGGATACGGCCGTTGCCGACGCAGTTGAGCGCGACGCCTCCCGCGAGGCACAGGCGGTCGAGCCGGGTCTCGCGGCGCGCGGTCGCGGCCATCCGCATCATGATCTCTTCGGTGACGGCCTGGACCGAGCGCGCCAGATCCATTTCGCGCTGCGTCACCGGCTGCTCGGGCGACCGCCTCGGTCCGCCGAACAGCCGCTCGAACCCCTCGCCGGTCATCGTCAAACCGCGATGGAACTCGAAGTTCTCGAGGTTCAGCTGCAGGCTGCCGTCCTCGCCGATGTCCACGATGTGGTCACGGATTGTCTGCACGTACTTCGGCTCGCCGTACGGCGCGAGGCCCATCACCTTGTATTCACCTTCGTTGACGGTGAAGCCGGTGAAGTAGGTGAATGCGGAGTACAAGAGGCCGACCGAGTGCGGGAAATGCGTCTCGTTGCGCAGCGTCAGCTCGTTGCCGCGGCCGGCGCCGATCGACGAGGTCGTCCACTCGCCGACGCCGTCGATCGTCAGGACCGCGGCCTCTTCGAAAGGGGATGGATAGAACGCCGATGCCGCGTGCGATTCGTGGTGGTTGCCGAACAGGATGTCCTTGTCGGTACCGAGCTCGTCCTGGATCTGGTCCGCCTGCCACAGCTTCTCTCCCAGCCAGAGCGGCATCGCCATCAGGTACGGCCGGAATCCGCTCGGCGCGACGCCGATCGACGTCTCAAGCAGCCGATCGAACTTGACGAGCGGCTTCTCGTAGAACGCGATGTGGTCGACGCGATCGACGTCGATCCCGGCTTCGCGCAGGCAGTACGCGACGGCGTTCGACGGAAAGGCCGGGTCGTGCTTCTTCCGGGTAAAGCGCTCCTCCTGCGCCGCCGCCACAATCCGCCCATCACGCAGCAGGCACGCGGCCGAATCGTGGTAGTACGCGGAAATGCCCAGAACGTAGATCATCGCTTGGCTAAAGCCTTCGCTCAGAAGAGCGAATAGATGAACGGCGCGACGGCGCTGCTCTGCGCGAAGACCAGCAGCAGGCCGAGCAGCACGAGAACGACGGCAATCGGCGCGATCCAGTACTTCTTCTCTTGACGGAGGAAGTTGAAGAATTCGCCGAGAACACTCTGCTTTGCCATAAACACCCTCGAGTCGAGCACGCTCGACCCCTACACACGTCAGTACAAGTGCTCGTAGTGCTTCGGATCGCGCAGCCGGTCGGGCGCAGGCGTCCACGTCGGCGCCGCGCGGCGCCACCTGCGGCCGAGGCGATCGCGGCCGAACAGGCGCTGCAGCGCGCCGTACGGCGTGATGACGACGAAGAACAGCAACGACAGCAGAATGCGGCTGTTGATCCAGCCGAGCCCGCGGGCGATGGTCATCCAGGCCCGGTTCGGCGCGTCGAGCGCTCGGGGCGCGGCAAGCGCAATCAGCAGCATGATGGCCGCCGCAATGGCGAACGCTGCCGCGCTGTCGGTCCGGCCGCGCCACGCGCGAAACAGCGCAACGGCGGCGAAGAGACCGCCGAACGCGAGGCCGAACGAGCGTCCGCCTGCCCCGGGCCTCTGCAGCTTCTTCATCGGCACTGCGCGGCCGCGGCGCCGAGCGCGCGCTTGACCGACGACACGACGGATTCCATCTGCTCGCCGGTCATCTCGGGGTAGAGCGGCAGCGACAGCACCTCGGAGGCGGCGCGCTCGGCCTCGGGGAACGCGCCCCCGCCGTAGCCGAGATCCGCCCACGCCGGCTGCAGGTGGATTGGAATCGGATAATGAATGCCGCTCGAGACGCCGTCCGCGGCCAGCGACTTCTGCAGCGCCGCGCGCTCGCGCGCGCGCACGGTATAGAGGTGATAGACGTGCCGCGCAAACGGCAGTTCCACCGGCAGCTGCAGTCCCGTTCCATCGAGCGCCGCGTCGTAGCGCTGCGCGATGAGGCGGCGATGGTTCGTCCAGTCGTCGAGATGCCGCAGCTTCA
>DASQHH010000464.1:0-4981 GCA_035632195.1 Vicinamibacterales bacterium | reverse complement strand
TCTCGCCGGGCGGCCACTTTGCGTGGACGAACATGACCGTCCGGCAGTTGATCAGTTCGGCATACGCCGGCCGGAACTTCGTGGACGTCGTCGGCGGACCAAAATGGGTCTACTCGGACCGGTTCGACGTCGCCGCCACGTCGCCATCCGCGCTGTCGTCAATCGGTCCGGACGGCACGCCCACACTGCTCTTCGCGATGCTGCGTCAGCTCCTGGAGAGCCGCTTCCGTCTGGTAGTTCACGATGCCGACGAGGAGCGCCCCGTGTATGCGCTACAGCTCGTAAAGCCGAACGCGTTCGGGGCGCGGCTGGTGAAATCCGACGTCGATTGCGCTGCGGTATCCGAGCAGCTTGCGAGGGGCACGCGGCCGCCTCCCAGGCCGGGCCAGGCACCGCCGTGCAGCGTCGCGCCGCGTCCGGGACACCTGACCGCGCGCGGAGTGTCGCTGTCCCGCCTCGCCGCGGCGCTCTCGCCGTTCACCGATCGGCCGGTGATTGATCGGACCGGAGTCGCTGGAGCTCTTGACGTCGATCTCGAGTGGACACCGGACATGCGCGCCGTCGATCCCGCCGACGCGCTGATGCCGCGGCCCGGCGACGGACCGTCGATCTTCACGGCGGTTCAGGAACAACTCGGACTGAAGCTGCAGCCGATTCGAGCCTCGGTGCGCGTACTGGGCATCGACGCCGCCGAACCGCCGAAACCGAATTAACGTGGCCAGTACATCCGCGTCCAGGCTCGATCTTGGCGCCGTCATGGCGATCGTCGCTCTCGCGATCTCGGGCCTGAGTTTCTACCGCAGCTACATCTATACAAAGCAGGATCTGGAAGTCACCGTGACGCAGGTCTCATACATGACCAACGCGGGCGGTGTGTACATGACCGTCGCGTTTTCGAACGGCGGCAACCGCGACGCCGCCGTCTTGCGAATCGAGCCGGCGCTGTGGAGCCCCGATCAGAAGCCGTCGGCGGCATGGGTCCCGCTCGTCGAGCGAGTGCACCCGGACATCCCCGTCACGGCACCGAAAACACCTCTCGTGGTGAAAGCGGGCGGCGTCGAGGTCGTCACGTTGTCGGCGAAGCTGAACCCGGACGAAGCCGAGCGCAGCGCGATTGCCTCGGAAGGCGGAGCGTTCCTCGGCATCCGCGTGGCGACGATGAACTCGGATGGGAATCTGTATCTACTGGAGCACGCCGTCGTGCGGCTGTCGCTCGATCGCGCCGGACGCATCCTCCGCGCGGAGCCGGCGATTCATCAGACACTGAGCGGTTTCTCGGATCTCCAGGGTGCGCCGCCCGGCGACAAGATGCAGTCGAACAAGAAGACGCCCTTCGTCTGGGCCGACGAGCACTCGTAGCGATTGCGGAGCGCTCCGCTATTTTTTCTTCCTGTCGTTTCTCGGATCCGCTACGAACTTGTCGCGCGCGGGCATGACGACCTTCGGCAGAGTCGTCGCATCCATCACCGCGTCCTTCGGGATGATCTCGTTCTCCGCCAGCAGGAAGGCCGTCAGCGCGTACGTGTCGTCGTCTTTCAGCGTCCCCGGCGCCGGCGCCGGCATCGCGCGGCGGATGTAGTCGAACACCGTCGTCGCGTACGGCCAGTAGTTGCCGATCGTCCGGCGTGACGTCGTGTCGGCGCCCGACGGGAACGGTCCGCGGCCGACGAGCACGTCGTTGGGGCCTTCCTTGCCTGTCTTGCCGTGGCACTGCGCGCACTTCGCGGCGTACACGGTCGCGCCCTCCGCCGCCGTTCCCTTGCCCGGCGGGAGGCCGGCGCCGTCTGGTCCGATGTCGATCGCTTCGGCTTTGATGTCCGCGTCGGTGGCAGGACGCCCGATGCCGAACCGCTGCGGCTGCTGCTGTGCATGCACAACGGCGGCGGCGAACAGCGCGACGGCGGCGATCCAGATGGTCTTCACGCCCAGGCCTCCTCGCGATAAACGACGGTGCCATCCGCTTTGATACGCCAGCCGGTGATCGGGTTCAGGTGATATCCGGTCGTGCCCAGACCGCGGAACTTGATCACCTCCGCGCGCGTCGGCTGGACGTAGCCGCTCTCGTCCGTCGCGCGGCTCATGATGACCGACTCGGTGCCGGTCCAGTTGAACAGATGCCGGAAACGCGTGTGCGCCTTGGCGAGCACGGGCTCCTGCAGCTTTGCCGCCGTCCACGTCTTGCCCTCGTCGGTGCTGACGTCGACGCGCGTAATCTTCCCGTTGCCGCTCCACGCGATTCCCTGAATTTCCACCCAGCCCTTCGTCACGCTGACCGGGTACGTCGGGTACGTGATGAGCGAGCGCGCGTCCATGATGAAGCTGAACATGCGCGCCGTACCGTTGGCCAGGGGATCGGTGTACTTCGACGTTTCCTCGCGCGTCATGAACGGCTTGTCCGACAGCTCGATGCGGCGCAGCCATTTCACGTTCGAGTTGCCTTCGAATCCTGGCAGCAGCAGCCTTAGCGGATAGCCCTGCTCGGGGCGAATCGCTTCTCCGTTCTGCCCGTACGCCAGAAACGCATCGTCGAACGCTTTTTCGACGGGGATGCTGCGCGTCAGCATCGCCGCGTCCTGGCCCTCGGCGAGAAACCACTTCGCCTGCGGCTTGACGCCGACTTCGCGGAAGACCGTTGCGAGCGGCACGCCAGTCCATTCGCTCTGGCTCGTCAGCCCCGCGAGCTGCTGCGGCGTCGTTTCGGGTCCGGCGGTGCGATTGAGGTTGCCCGAGCACTCGAGGAAGCAGATTCGCGACGCCGACGGGAATCGCTTGAGGTCGGCGAGCGTGAAGACCATCGGACGGTCGACCATGCCATGAATGAGCAGCGAGTACGATTTCGGATCGACGTCCGGGACGCCGCCGTGATGCCGCTCGAAATGCAGTTCGGACGGTGTGATCGTGCCGATGAGATCCTGGTGCGGCGTGGCGGACGAAGTCGGTCCGCGCACCTGGCGCTGCGCCTTCTCGAAGGACGAGCGCTCGCCGACTGCCCGCGGCGCCCGGCCGGGCCGCTTCGCGGGATTGATGGATTCCTGCGCGCGCGCCGTTCTTCCGAGCGCTGCGGCGCCGACCGCACCTGCAACGCCGAGGACCGCTCGTCGAGAAAGTTTTTTCATATCGATCCTCATCATTGCGCTCGCCTAAAGGCTCGCGCTCCTACCCGCTCGCGCTCCTGCCCGCTCGTGCTCCTGGCCGCTCGCGCTCCATCAACCGGAGCGCGAGGCTTCAGCCGAGCGTGTTCGTCACCGCTGCGCCGCTGTTGCCGACGTTCCGCGTTTGACCACCGTGATCGTCACCGACGAGGGATATTGCTTCGAATGGTGCACGGCGTTGTGCGCGACAACGCCCTTCGACTCGTCGTAGTTGTTGCCGCCGGTGTTGAGATTGCGATCGAAGCGCGGGAAGTTGCTGCTCGACACCTCGATGCGCAGGCGATGGCCGGCATCGAAGTAATTGCTCGTGTTCAACGGCTGCAGCGTCACTTTGTACACCTTGTCGTGTTCCAACCACGCGACCGGCTTGTCGTACCCGTCGCGATACCGCATCCGCTGCACGGACTCGTCGAGATTGTACGCGCGGCCGTCAGGATAGACGTCGAGGACCTTGACGGTGAAGTCGGTGTCCTTCGCGTCGGACGAAACGTATAAGGTCGGCGTCATCGGTCCGCTGACTTCCGTGCCGTCCCTGAACGGGTCGCTCGTATAGACCAGGATGTCTTCCCGCGACTCCATTCGCCGCTGATCGAACGCACCCGCCTGGACCGCCGTGCCCGTGCAGCAGACGTTGCCGCCGTACGACAGCACGGGATTCATCGGGTCGTACGTGAAGGCGTCGGGCTTGTCGGCGTCCGGCGCGCCGGCGGCGAGCGCGCCGTCGCCGGCGATGGAGTTCGCTTTGCCCCCTGACGTCAGATAGAACGTCATCGGCTGCGCCCCTGCGGGCGGCCACGTGTCGGACGTCTGCCACTTGTTCGATCCCATCGTGAAGTAGGTGACCTTCGGCATCGAATCGACGCGCGTCTTTGTTGCCACTCCAGGGGCCCCTGCCCCCCGGCCTTCGTCCTTGAGGAACTTGTCGAAGAAGCCGTAGACGATCTCGTTGTAGTCGAGCCGCGCGTCGCCCATGCTGCGCTCGCCGACGATGGTGTCAGCGGTGGCGCGCGTGTAGGAGCAATGCGCTACCGGCGCGATGACGGCCCACTGCTCGTTCGCCACGGCCGCCGGCGCCGTCTTGCGCACGTAGTTGTAGAGCGCCAAGTTGGGGCCGACCGAAACGTCGTACCACGACATGAACCACAGACCGGGAATGTTGATCTTCGAATCGTCGTGGAACAGGCCGCCGCGGTACCAGGCCGGATCGTTCGGCGCGCGCTTGATCATCGCGCCGCCCGTCTCCACCGGCATCGTATCCGCGAAGATACCGCGCGGTCCGTCGACGTCCTTGAGGATGTCCTGCACCGGCAGGTGCCACAGCTCCTTCGACCAGTCGACCGGCGGCAGGTGCTGCGCGAGATCGAAGGACTTCGAGACGCGGATCAGGTCCTCCTGCGACGTATTGCGCGGAAACATCGGCCGCACCTGGTTCTGTTCGCCGTAAATCCAGGTGATGAAGAGCATCTGCATCGCGCCGCCGCGGTACCAGTTGCCCTGCTCGTAATAGGGGCCGACCCGTCCGACGCCGGCGCCGAAGCCCTGGACGTTCATCGCGGCGAACCCGGGGACGTCGAGGCCGGCGACGCCCATCTGCCACTCCGCCGTCGACGAGCAGCCGGTCGTGCCCAGCTTGCCGTTCGACCACGGCTGCTTCGTCAGCGACTCGATCGTATTGTAGCCGTCGGTCTTCGATCCGAGGATGTCGTAGTTGCCCTCGGAGAAGAAGTGTCCGCGCTCGTTCGCGCCCACCCAGGCGTAGCCGCGCTTGACCGCATCCAGCTGCGCCGCCATGCTCGCCGGCGCGCCGAGCTGGATGTCCCAGAAGTTCA
>DASQHH010000463.1:0-2663 GCA_035632195.1 Vicinamibacterales bacterium | reverse complement strand
CATGGCGACACACAATACCCGACCGGATTCACTTTGAACAGCGCAGTCGGCCCTCAGCTATTTCCCGGAGGCTTCCCGAAGCGCACGCTCGAGCAAGTCAGCTGCGTCGACGACCGGGGCGTATCGACGGAGGTATTCGACGTCGAGACGCGCACCCTGCACGCGCACGATTCCCAGCACGTCCCGCCACTGCCGGTCGGAGATGCCGCCTCCGAGCCGGTACCATCGCAGCTTCTGCAGCAGGATGTCTTCGGGCGGATGGATGCCGAGCGTTGCGCCGCCGACGTGGACCACCTGCCGGCGGGCCAATTGCTGAGCGTCGAGCGGCGTTCCGCCGGCGACAAACAGGTCCACTTTCAACGACGATGCCTGATGAATGAGATTCGTGCTCGAGTGTGTCCGCACAGCGCGTGTCAGCGCGTTCGCATCGATATAGAAATCAGGCGAAAGAGCGTCCACGAGGGGCGCCACGTGCGAGCTCTCGATGGCCGCCACGATGTCGATGCCGATCGTGGACCGCGGCTCGCCGGCAAAGGAGCTGGCGATCGATCCTCCGACGGTGTTGGCGATTCCGAGGGAGTCCAGCACCCGAACGACCGCGATCGCGACTGAAATAGGATCGATCGCAGCGCTCATCGGATGTCGAGCGAGTCGATTTCGGGAAACGCCTTCCGAGCGAGCTCGGACCCCAGCGTGAGGACTGCGAACCACAGCTTCTGTTCGTGCGGCGAAGCGCCGGGATGGCGGTGACGGATGCCGGCGAGCGTCATGCTGACCGCTGCGGCGGTGAGGCCGGTCACCATCGCGGCTTTCTCGTCGGCAGACATCCGCCGCCACGCGTCGATCTGCATGCGCTCGACCTCGCGCGACGTGTCGAGACTGAGCGGCCGCGCCATTCCGCGGATTATAAGCGTCAGCGCTTCAGGTGCGACAGCTGCTCGCGCGTCCGGGAGTCGACGACTTCGCCGACCCCGCGCCAGGCCATGTCGATCGCCGCGTCGGTGTGCGAGCTGCCGGCGGCGTCCGCATTCGCGATCGAGATCCGGCCGAACTGTTTGCGTCCCACGACACAGGCGCGGTCGTCCGGCGACGACAGACACCACTCGACCGGATCGAACAGCGTGTTGTAGTTGTACGTGTAGCCGTGCGGCCAGCGGTTCACGGTGATCGCTTCGATGTCCCGGGCCGGATCGAAACCGCCGTCGACGAGCGACCGTCCGAGCTGACCGCGGATCTCGCGCTCGAACTGCTCGAACGTCGTGCGCAGCAGCTCCTCCCGGCCAAGACGATGTTGATCTTTGCGCGGCTTGCCGGGCGCACACGGCGTCCGCACGAGATGCAGCACGGTCGGTTCCTCGGGCGTCCGTGCGCACTGATACTGCCCGATGGTCACCGGCTCGGGCAGCTGGACGCTCGAATGGTAGCCGCCCGGGGCGGTGATGTTCGCGACGCCGAGCTTCTGAAACGCCGTCCAGTTCCGCACGAGCACGCTCGTGTAGACGATGGGGGCTTTGATCCCGTACGCGAGCGCTTCCCGCTGCTTCGCGGGCAGCTCGGGACAGATGTACGGGATGACGGAGTTCCAGCAGGCGAGGACGCAGTGCGCGCCGCGGACGCGCAGCGTGCGCCCGCCCTTCACGTATGTGACGAGCACGTCCCGGGCTGATGCCGGATCGCCGGCATGCTGGACGTTCACGGCCATGCTGTTCAACCGGATGCGGACGGGGGAGCCGTCGCGGTCGAGCCGCGCGTAGTTCGCCCGCGCGGTGACGACATCCTCCTGCGTCGATCCGGGGACGCTGTCGGCGACGAGCGATCGCACGAGCAGCCGCGCGATCGTCGCGTTGCCGTCGGGAAAGTGAATCGCGCGGCCGGCGGCGTTCGCGCGCGCCTGATTCTCACGTCCGTGCTGGCCGCCCGGCTCGTTGATCAGCACTTCGGGCGGCGTCGGTTCGAGCTTCATGCCCTGGAAGCCGGGATAGTTCATGTTCCAGGCGTAATAGGCGGGCAGCGCGTCGATGTGCATCAGGAAGAGTCCGTCGCTGCGGGACTGATAGAACCAGACCGCATCGGCATGCACTTTCGCGACGTTCTGGAGGAAGTCCTGATAGCTCATGTGAATGAGCTTCTGCTTCTTCTCGTCCGACGAGAGGCCGGGCATGTAGTCCGGCTGGTCGCGGCTCTCGATGCGGGCGATGTCTCGCTTGGCCTGCTCGGCGAGCGGCGTCTTCGCCAGGAATTCTGGTTCGCGGGACGTGCCCACGACGAGGCGGTCCGCACCGAACCGCTCTTTGTTGAACCAGACGCCGTTGCGCAGCCCCAGCCTCGTGTACGTGCCGCGGTCGTGCAGCGTTTCTTGCTCGAATCGATCGATGACGATACCGAGCGCGCGAAGGAGTCCCATTGCCTCAGGGCTGTACTGCCCGGGACCCTCGATGTTCAGCGTGCCGCCGTTCAGCAGCATCATTCGCCCTTCGTGACGGAATTCGTTGCGCTTGGCGTGGCCGCCGAAATCGTCGTGGTTGTCGAGCACCAGGATGCGCGCCTGCCGCCCGACGGCCTCGCGGAAAAAGTAGGCCGCCGCCAACCCGCTGATGCCGCCGCCGACGACGACGAGGTCGTAGGATTCGCCGATGTCAGTCGCTGTTTCCCGCCAGGTCTTT
>DASQHH010000462.1:0-7374 GCA_035632195.1 Vicinamibacterales bacterium | reverse complement strand
GGAGACGCACGTTGCCTGAAGCCGCACAGCATCACGCCGCGCTCGCGCATCAGTTCGACTCGCTCGAACAGCAGAAGGATGCCGCCACGCTCGGCATGTGGATGTTCCTCACAACGGAAATCCTGTTCTTCGGCGGTCTCTTCCTGGTCTACACGACGTACCGCAACCTCTACCCCGACGCGTTCGCCGCAGGGAGCCGGGAGCTGATTATCTGGGCCGGCACTATCAACACGGGCGTCCTCATCACCAGCAGTTTGACGATGGCGCTCGCGGTCCACGCCGCGCAGACCGGGAACCGCCGGCTGCTCGTCATCTTTCTGATCGTGACGATGTGCCTCGGCTGCGTCTTCCTGGGCATCAAAGCCTTCGAGTACTACAGCGAGTGGAAAGAACATCACGTGCCGGGGCTCAACTACGCCTTCGATCCGCGCTTCTATCGAAACGCGCAGATCTTCTTCTCGCTGTACTTCGTGATGACCGGACTGCACGCGCTGCACATGATCATCGGCCTCTGCATCATGGCGGTGATGCTGTGGCTGTCGGTCCGCGGCACGATCACGCCGGAGTACCACAATCCGATCGAAGTCTCGGGGCTGTACTGGCACTTCGTCGACATCGTGTGGATTTTCCTGTTTCCGCTGCTGTATCTGATCGGGAGGCATGCCGGTGTCTGAGCACGTCGTCCCGAGGCGCACGTACTATCTGATCTTCGGGATTCTGATCTTCTGTACGTACCTGACGGTGCAGATCGCGTTCTTCGACCTCGGCGTCTTCAACACGGTGGCCGCACTGACGATTGCCGCGTTCAAGGCGGTGCTGGTGGTGCTGTTCTTCATGCACGTGAAGTACTCCACGCGCCTGACGTGGGCGGTCGTGATCTGCGGGCTGTTCTGGCTCGGCATCATGTTGACGCTCACGCTCACCGACTACACGACACGCGCGTGGCGGGCGTTCGGCTGATCGTGCGCGCGGTCCGGCTGCTCACGATCGCCCTGCTGGTCGCGGTTCCGGCGTCCGCGCAGACGGTCTCGGCCGGCGTCGAGGCCGCCCGCGACCGTTTCACCTATCACTTCGACAACCCGTCGTCGTTCGACACGGCGCAGCTCGTACCGCATTTCTTCGAGCAGACGTATGTCGCCGACAACGTCTGGCTGATCGCGTCTCTGCAGTACACGGCCGGCGTGCGATGGGAAACGTCCGGAGGCGCGACCCCGACGCGAACGCTGCCGGCGACCGATTTCGATACGTTCTTCGATCCGGACGGGACCGTCATCGTCTCGGGCACGACCGGGGATGCAGACATCCATTCGTTCCGTGTCACGCAGCGGGCCGAGCTCGGACGCGCGGGCCCGATCGCGTTCGATGCGGGCTACAGCATCCGCTACGACGCGGCAAACTTCCTCGTGGGCCACAAGACGGTGTCGCGCAATGGCGCGGTCGTTCAGGCGTTCGACGTCACCTCGCGCGAGATGACGTCCTCGCTGACGCAGGAGTTCTTCGTCGGGGCGTCGGTGCAGCGGGACATCGGCGCCGCATGGCGCGTGACGATCGGCGGGGATGCCACGCCGCTGCTCACGGGCAGACTCACGGTCGAGCTGCCGGACAAGTATCCGGGCGAATCGTTTGTGTTCGGCGCCAACTCGCTGAGCGCTGCGGGCCGGCTCGCGCTGTCGACCCGCGGCGCGCGCCATGCCGTCGCGCTGTCGATTGCCGCCGACCGCGCCTGGCACTACGCGTCGGCGAACAGCTTCACGCGCGAGCGGGTGTGGACGAGCGTGACGATCGGCTTGTAGATCGGCGGGTCGTCCGCGCAGCCGACTGGTGATACTGTGAGCGGACCGTCCGTGCCGCCGACACTCGAAGAGACCATCGCGCAGCTCGAAGCCGCCTTCGACTCGACGCACGACGGCATCGTCGTCGTCGGGCTCGACCGGCGCATGGTCCGCTACAACCGGCGGTTCGCGGAGATGTTCGGCTTCCCCGAAGCGATGCTGCGAGCGGGCGACAGCGCCGCGATGATCGAGTACGTGTCGGCGCAGGTCGAAGACTCCGACGCAGCCGTTCTCAAATCGGATGCGCTCTGGGAGCTCGACCGATCGCATCTTCAGCGCCTGCATTTCCGCGACGGCCGGGTGTTCGACCGCTACATCGCGCCGTGGCGCGTCGCGAACGCGGTCATCGGCCGCGTCGTTTCGTACCGCGACATCAGCGAGTCGGTCCGCCAGGCGCAGGCGCTGGAACAGCACCGCGCGTTTCTGGAACGCGCGCAGCAGGTCGCCCACGTCGGCAGCTGGGTCGCGGAGTTCGACGGGTCCGATCAGCTCGGCTGGTCGCCGGAAACGTACCGGATCTTCGGCGTGGCGCCGGACGATTTCCCCGGTACGTCGACGGCGTTCTTCAGGTTCGTGCACGAAGACGACCTGCCGGCGGTGCGGGCAGCGGCGGCGGCCGCCGTCGCCGACGGATCCCCCTCCTATGACATCGAACACCGGATCGTGCGCGCGGACGGCACCGTTCGCTGGGTGCACGAGCGCGCCGACGTCCTCCGCGGCGAGAGCGGCGCGGTCCGCATGATCGGGACCGTGCAGGACATCACGGAACGGCGTCTGCTCGAAGAGCAGCTGCGGCAGCTGCAGAAAATGGATGCGATCGGCCGGCTTGCCGGCGGCATCGCGCACGATCTCAACAACGCGCTGACCGCCATCGGCGGCTACGCGGAGCTTGCGCTCGGCACGCTCGCCGCCGATCACCAGGCGCGGGCGGATGTGGAGGAGGTTCGCCGCGGAGCCGAACGCGCGGCCGCAGTCACCCGGCAGCTGCTTGCCTTCTCGCGAAAGAAGCTTCTTGAACCCAGGCGGTTCGACGCCAACGAGACCGCGGCGAACATGTGCCGCATGCTGTCGCGGATTCTGGGAACCGACATCCGGGTCTCGACGCGGCTGGCCCCCGAGCCGCTCCCGATCGTGGGCGATCCCGGCCAGATCGAGCAGGCCATTCTGAACCTCGCGCTGAACGCGAAGGACGCGATGCCGAACGGCGGCGACCTCGTTCTGGCGACGTCGAGCGAGACGATTGACGAGTCCGCCGCGACGAAGCGGCTGCCGATGCCGGCCGGCCGCTACGTCGCACTGCGCGTCATCGACACCGGCTGCGGGATGTCGCCCGAAACGCAGGCGCGCGCGTTCGAACCGTTCTTCACGACGAAAGATGTCGGCAAGGGAACCGGTCTCGGCCTGTCGATGGTCTACGGAACGGTCCAGCAGAGCGGCGGGTTCATCTTCGTCGTCAGCGAGGTCGGGCGCGGCACCACCATCGAGCTCTACTTTCCACCCGCGCCGCCGCTGCCTGCGACGGCTGAGCAGCCGCGACGCACGCAAGCCCGGCGGGAAACGCTGCTCGTTGTCGAGGACGAACCGGCGGTCAGAAACCTTGTCGCTTCGACGCTGCGCCGCGATCCGCTTACGGTGCTGCTCGCGACGTCCGCTGAGGAAGCGATGCAGATCGCCCGCACCCACGACGGCGATATCGACCTGCTGCTGACGGACGCGGTGATGCCGGGCAAGAGCGGCATCGAGCTCGCCCGCACGCTCCTCGAGGAACGGCCGCGCCTCCGCGTGATGATCATGTCGGGTTACACCGGGGACACCATCGGCCTCACCGGCCTGCCGCAACCGGTCGACATGCTGCAGAAGCCGTTCTCCCCGAGCGATCTCCGCCGCCGGATTCGTGAGGCGCTCGACCGCTAGAAACGGGGAAACGGCGCCAGCGCCGGCATCGCGCCCCCGGGCAGCGGCGTCCGGGCCGTATTCAGGACCATCGCGAGCATCGTGTAGTAGCCGCTGATGCCGACCGCATCGATCACGCCCGCCTCCCCGAATCTGGCGACCGCGCGAGCGTACGTCGCGTCGCTGACGCTCTGGTTGCGCTGAAGCTCGTCGCAGAACGCATACAGGATTTCCTGCTCGTCGGTCATCCGCTCGGGACGTCGTCCCGACGCGATCGCGTCGACGACGTCCGGTCCGATGCCCGCCTGGAGCGCGAGCGGCCGGTGCGCGTTCCATTCGTACTGCTGCGTCCAGCGGCGCGCGGTCAGCAGGATGACGAACTCACTGAGGCGCGGCGGCAGCGTGCTCTTGAAGCGCAGATAGTCGCCCATGGCACGCGCGCGGGTCATCACTTCAGGGCTGCGCAACAGCGGCACGAACGGTCCCGAGATATCGACGCCGCGTGCGGCTTTGAACTCGTCGACGGCGCGCTTCTGCGCCTCGGTCAGCCGATCCGCGGGAATGGGCGGCATCCGATCCTGCCCCTCGGAACGGGCGGCGACCGCGCAGGCAATGAACATGAGCGCCAGCATCTTGATCATGGTGCCGGCACGATACCACGCTAGAATCGCGGGGCATGCTGAACGACCTCCGCTACGCGTGGCGGTCCTTGCGGCGCCAGCCGACCTTTACGGCGGTGGCAGTGCTGACGCTCGTGCTCGGCATCGGCCTGAACACCGCGATTTTCAGCATCATCAAAGCAGTTCTGTTGAACCCGTTGCCCTACGACGACTCGTCGAGCCTCGTCGTGGTCTGGGAGCAGAATCCCGACGGCAACCGCGACCTCGTCGCCCCGCTCACCTTCCTCGACTGGCGCGCGGAGACGCACGCACTCGAGGGACTCGCGGCGTTCCGTCAACTGCGGTACGCGTTTGCGGGAGCGGGCGAACCGCTCGATGTGCCGAGCGTCCGCGCGACGCCGAACCTGTTTTCCATCCTTCGCGCGAACGCGGCGCTCGGCCGCACGTTCACCGCGGACGAAGGCGAGCCGGGCAGGGACCACGTCGCGCTCCTGAGCCGCGCGTTCTGGCAGCGCCATTTCGGCGGATCGCCTGGCATCGTGGGACGCACGATTCAACTCGACGCTCAGCCCTATGTGGTCGTCGGCGTCATGCCGGCCGACTTCGATTTTCCGCCCGGCGGCTCCATCGATGTCTGGACGCCGCTCAGCTTCGATCCCGCCGACGCGCACGGCCGCTCGCGCAAGGCGCGCTCGCTGAACGTCGTCGGACGGCTTGCCGGTGGCCGATCAGACCGTGGGGCTGTGGGCCCCGGAGCAACGGTTGACCAGAGTCAGCGCGAGATGACGCTCATCGCCAGCCGGCTCGCGGCGACGTATCCCGACAGCAACACCGGCTGGGGCGCCCGCGTCATTCCGGCGCGGGAAGAGCTGGTGACGACGGTCCGGCCCGCGCTGCTGATGATTTCGGCCGCCGTCGGGTTTCTGCTGCTGATCGTCTGCGCGAACGTCGCGAACCTGATCCTGGCGCGGCTCTCCAGCCGCCGCACGGAAATCGCGATCCGCGCGGCGCTGGGCGCCGGACGTCTGCGGCTGGCGCGGCAGGTGATCGCCGAAAGCGCGCTGCTTGCGGGTATCGGCTGCGCGCTCGGGCTCTTCGTCGCGTGGGCCGGCGTCCGGCTGGTGCACGCGCTGCCGGAAGGCAGCCTGCCACGCATGAGTGACGTGCGCCTCGACGGCGGCGTGCTCCTGTTTGCGGTCGGCGTCTCCGCCTTCACCGCGTTGATGTTCGGTGTCGGCCCTGCGATCCACGCGGCGCGGTCCGGGCTGCGTGACACCATGCACGCATTCGGCGGCGCTACGCGTCCGGCGGGCCAGCGGCTGCTGAGCGGCCTCGTGGTTGTCGAGGTCGCGCTCGCGCTGGTGCTGCTCGTCGGCGCCGGACTGATGATTCGCAGCTTCGCGGCGCTGATGCGCGTCTCTCCGGGATTCGAGCCTCGCAACCTCCTCGCCGTGCAGGTGTATCTGCCGCAGACCAAGTACAAGAGCGGCGTCGATCGCACGCGTTTCTACGCCGAGGCGCTCCAGCGGATCGGAGCGCTCCCCGGCGTGCAGTCGGCAGCGGCGGTGAGCGCCCTTCCGATGTACCCGGTCGGAATCGATTTCGCGCTGCCCTTCTCCATCGAAGGCACAGCGCCCCCCGCGAACGGCGAAGAGCCGCGCGCCGACATCCGGATCGCAACGCCCGGCTACTTCGAGACCATGAAAATGGCGCTCGTGCGCGGCCGCGTCATCGACGGCCGCGACCGTCAGGGCATGCCGGGTGCGATGGTCATCAACGAGACGATGGCGAGGAGGTATTTAGGCGGCGGCGATCCGATCGGCAGGGTCGTCGTCAATCCGCACGGGAGGGCCGAAGTGGTCGGTATCGTCGCCGACGTCAAGCACTACGGGCTCGACGGTCCGGCCCGCGCCGAGTTGTTCATGCCGGCCTGGCAGAATCCACTCAATGGGATGGCGTTTGTCGTCCGGACCGCGTCAGATCCGAACCTATTCGTCGATTCCATCCGGCGCGAGATTCTCGCGATCGACGCGGAGCAGCCCATTTTCGACACGAGCACGATGGTCGACGTCGTTGCGCGTTCGGTTTTCCTGCCGCGCGTCAGCATGCTGCTGCTGTCGGCGTTCGCGGCGTCGGCGCTGCTGCTGGCGATCGTCGGCATCTACGGAGTCGTGTCGTATGCGGTTACGCAGCGGACGCGCGAACTGGGCGTCCGCATGGCGCTCGGCGCAGATTCCGCGGCGACGCTGCGGATGGTGCTCGGAAGGAGCATGGCCCTCGTGCTCGGCGGCACAGCCTGCGGGCTCGTCGTATCCGTCGGGCTCACACGGCTGCTCGGGCGTCTGCTGTACGGTGTCAGCCCGCTGGACGCGACGGTGTTCGTCGCGGTTTCGTCTCTTCTTGCCGCCGCCGGCTTCCTGGCGAGCCTTATTCCGGCCCGGCGCGCGACTCGCGTCGATCCGATTGTCGCGCTGCGCGTGGACTAGACGAACCCGGATACCCGACGGCTTAGTTCCCGCGTCCCCGACAGCGTTTCCCGCGCCGTCACAATCAACGTTGGGCTCGCAGCGTGATCCTCTGAGCGCGCCAGTTGGTGAGCTCACCGACCCACAGGTCGCTCTCGCTCCTGCAGTCGATAGCGTTCACCATCCCGAACTCCTTCGGCAGCTTGCCGGCGCGGCCGAACCTGCCGACGACTCTCCCGTCGAGCTCCAGCTTGTAGATCTCGCCGTTGTCCAGCGTTTCGGGGTCGTTGGAGTTCGAGCTGTACAGATATTGATGTGCGCCCGGCGTGATGCAGATGGCGTACGGCGTGCCGACGCCCGTGATCTGCGATTTGACGTTGCCGTCACCGTCGAACACCTGGATGCGCTTGTTGCCTGCATCGGCGACGTAGACGTTGCCCTGCGCGTCGAGGGCGATCCCGTGCAGTATGTTGAACTGTCCCGGCTCGGCGCCTCGCGATCCCCACGACTTGATGAAATGACCGTCCTTATCGAACTTGGCTACGCGCGCATTGCCGTTGGGGC
>DASQHH010000461.1:0-4804 GCA_035632195.1 Vicinamibacterales bacterium | reverse complement strand
CAGCGGCGCGTCGGCGAAGCCGACGTCGGCGACCCGCAAGCCGAGATCGTTCTGGTACACGAGATCGGTGCCGTCGGCCGGACTGTCGATACGGGTAATGACGGCGGCGAGATCGTTCGCCTGTCCGTTCCAGTCCGCGCGATCGACCCCGGCGTGCTCGCTCCACAAGACCAGAACCTCGGTGCCGTTCGCGCGCTTGACGCCGGCGACCATCAGCGGCGCTTCGAAGTTGTCATTGGCCAGCTTCAACAGCCGCGTCACCGACGCCGAATCGCGGCGATCGATGGCCGCGACCAGGTCGACGGCCGAGGCATCGGTCCATCGCTGCAGCTCCGGTGGCAGCTCCAGGCGCGCGGCCGCGCGGAACGTGGAGATCTGCGCCGTGAGCGTCCGCTCGATCTGCGCGGCGAGGTCGGACGCGTACTTCGCGGGAGTCTGCGTCGCGTCCACCGCGCCGATGACGGCGATGCCCGGCTTCAGCGAGATGTCCACCGCCTCCGTCCGCCCGCGAATGACCGAGGCGGTGGCGTTGTACGAACCGATGCGGTGGCGCAGCCGGACGCGGTGCTGCCCCGAGCAGAAGTTGCGCTCGAACGGCGTCCGTCCGACGAGCTGGCCGTCGACGAACACGTCGGCATCCCGCGGCGTCGACAGCACGCGCAGCGTGCCGACGTCCGGCTGCGGACGGACGAGGCTCGAATCGCCCAGCCACAGGAGCGGATCGGCGCCGGCTTTGGCGAGCAGGTCGGCGGTCACGGTGACCGTGCGCGTCTCCTCGACGAAGCAGTCGCGCTTGAAGCGGAACAGAATCGGCCGGTCGAGCGCCGGATCGCGCAGCACGAACCCCGCGGTCGACTGCGGATCGAGATTGGCCGACCCGGCCATCTTGTCGAGCTGCAGGCTCTCGGCCGCCGACAGCTGAGTGCGCAGCGTCAGCATCGGCGTCATTTTCGCCGGCGCGGAGTTGTCGATGACGACGTCGAGGTCGTTGCGGTTGGCCACGAACACGATCGACGGGATGCGCCGCTTCGGCGCGAGGTCATGCAGCGCCGCGGTCTGGCCCGGCAGCACTGTGATGCGGGTGATGCCGGCCTGGAAACCTTCCTTCTCCAGACGGATTTCGTACTCGCCGGCGACGACGGCCGTCCGCGTCGGCGCGTCGCCCGTGACGCCCGCCGGCGCGCCGTTGATGTAGACCTTTGCGCCTGCTTCGGGGCTCGTGACTTCGAGCACGCCGCCTTCCTTCGCCCGCAACGCATCGACGACCGCCTGCAGGCGCGGCGCGAGCTGGCCGCTGAAGAACGGATCGACGCGCAGCAGCTCCCGGAGGCTTTCTTCCACCTTTTCGTTGTTGAGCAGCTGGAGGTGGGCGTTGGCGCGCAGCTGGAACAGCTGACTGTGCGTTGCGCGCTCCGCGTCGGAAAGCGATCGGATGCGCCTCATTTCGACCGACTCGCTCGCGAGGTGGTCGAGCGCGTCCACTGCTGCCGTCACGTCGGTGTCGGCCAGCTTGGCCGCGGCGTCCACCGATGCGGCAAAGCGCGCTTCGGCTTCGCTCGGCGCGGCTGCCTGCGCCGGCGCTGCCGGCGGCTGCACCACGGGATCCTGCATCGCAACGGCCAGCGCCAGCGCGAGAATGACGTTCATCGGAACCTCAACAGCCGCGGCACGGACTTGCCAGCGACGAAAATCGTGCCGGACGACGAAACGAACAGCGCCGTCGGGTTCTTGATCGCGCGATCCCCTTCGATCGGAATCGCCACGGCCCCTATCGGCTCCGCCGAGATGCGCCCGTCGGATTGCGCACGCAGCGCGCCCACCTCGATGCGCTTGAGATCGGCGTCGAGCAGGTACACCGCGTATGCCGTGTCGATGGCCACGTCGACGATCTTCTCGAGCTTTGTCGCGCCGAACATCGGGCCGAGCGACGTCACCGACTTTCCGGCATCGTCGAGCACGCGGACGACCTGCTGCTTGTCGTCGAGGGTCACGACGAAGTCCGACGGTCCGACCTTGACCGTCCGCAGTTTGCCCGGCGGCCCCCACGGCGCGCAGCTGGCCGATCCGGCAGCGCATCGCAGCAACCCGTCGTACTCGCGATCGACGATGAACAGATCGCCTTTCGAGTTGGCCGCCATCGCTCTCGCACGCTTGACCGGATGCGGTTTGCCGCCCCAGGTGCCGGTCGCGGGGACGGTCTTGCCGGGCGGCAGCGACACGAGGCCGTTCTTCGTGCCGATCGCAATGGCGCCGTCACCGAGCGGCGCAGCGGCATTGGGATCCTGAATGCCGGCGGACGCAATCGCCGCCGCCGTTTCGCCGGTGACTCGGAACAGCTTGTCGGCGCCCTGATCGACGAGAAGGATCGACCCGTCACCCGCATCGACGAGACCGGTCGGCTCGTCGATCTGCGGCAGCCCCCGGGGCGCGAATGTTTCGGGCGATGCGTAAAACGCCGATCCCGCGTTCCGGATGCGCAACCGCCGTGCAAGAGACGTGGCGAAGTCCAGCGCCTGCTGCCGCGTGCGCTCGTTGCTGGCGGCCGGAGCGCCTCCCCCGGTGACGGGCAGTTCGTCGCGAAGCGCCTGACACTGAAGAATCGCGGCCGGCAAGTCATTGGCGAGCACGAGCAGGCGCGCCAACTGCAGCCGCCCGGCGAGCGCATCGGGCGTCCGCGGCTGCTCGATTTCGAGCGCGTACAGGCGGTCCAGCGCGAGGTCGAACTGATAGGCGGCCTCGGCCTGACGCGCCTGCATCAGCAGAGACGGCGCAGGGGCCTGCGCGCGCAGAACGGGCGCAGCCGCGGCTAGCGCGACGAGCGCCAGAAGGCAGCGAATCGGCGTTGACATCCTGGTTTGGGCGCCAATGATATCAGCTTAGGATCGACGGGTGCGTGTCGCCGTATTGAATGACATTCACGGCAACTTGCCGGCCCTGGAAGCGGTGCTGCAGGAGGTCAGGGCTGCACGGGTCGATCGGATCGTGGCCGGAGGCGACGTCGTGCCCGGCCCGATGATGGGCGAATGCCTGGCGCTTCTGAGTTCGCTCGACATCCCGGTCGATTTCCTGCACGGAAACGGCGAGACCGCCATCCGCGCGGTCTGGGCCGGCCTCGACGACCCGCGGGTTCCGGGACGGTACCGGCCACTGATGCGGTGGTCGGCGGCATCCCTTCAGCGCGATTTTGCCGGACTGGTCTCGGCGTGGCCCCCGACGATCACGCTGCCCATTCAGGGCGTCGGCGACGCCCTGTTCTGCCATGCCACGCCCCGAGACGACAACGAGGTTTTTACGAAGCTGACGCCGGCCGAGATCGTGCGGGAGATGTTGACAGGCGTCACCGCGCCGCTTGTCGTCTGCGGCCACACCCACATGCCGTTCGATCGCACCGTCGGCTCGGTCCGGATCGTCAACACCGGCAGCGTCGGCATGCCGTTCGGGCCTCCGGGCGCGGACTGGCTGCTGCTGGGACCGGCGCCCGGGGGCAGGGGCCCCGGGACAAATCTCGTGTTTCGCCATACCGACTACGACCTGCAGGACGCCGCGCGCCGCATCCGCGCGACGGACTACCCCGATGCCGAATCGTTTGCGGCACAATACGTCCTCAATCCGCCGTCGGAAACGCAGATGCTGGAGGCGTTCACGGCGGCGTCGCTCGCGAAGAAGTGAATCGGAGCGCGAGGCTTCAGCCCGCCCGGAGCGCGAGGCTTCAGCCGAGCGGAACAGGAGAAATGCAATGGCCATGAATCGTCGCAGCGTCATCAAGGCAGCACTCGCGGGAGTCGCGGCGGCGGGCGCGCGCATCGTCCCGGCAGCCGCGCAGGCGCAGACGAGCGCGAGTCAATCGAACGCCGGAAAGATGTCCGGGCCGCTGTTCTACGACGTCGAGACGACGAGCGGCCGCGTCCGCGGGATGGCGAATACCGGCATCAAGATCTTCCGCGGCATCCCGTACGGCGCGGACACGGGCGGAAAGAACCGCTTCATGCCGCCGAAGAAGCCGGCGCCGTGGACCGGCGTGCTCCTCGGCCATGGCTACGGGCCGATCTGTCCGCAGACGGCGTCCGGCCTCCGCGGCGACTACGGCCAGATGATTCAGTGGGACAAGCACATCGGCACCGGCGGCATCGGCGAAGACTGCCTGTCGCTGAACGTGTGGACGCCGGGTGTCAACGACAACGCAAAGCGCGCGGTGCTCGTCTCGTTCCACGGCGGCGGTTGGGCGACGGGCTCCGGTAACGGTCCGATGTACGACGGCGGCCAGCTGGCCCTCCTCGGCGACGTCGTCGTCGTCACCGTCAACCATCGACTCGCGAGCTTCGGCTACACGCATCTGGCGGCCCTCGGGGCTCCGGAGGAGTTCAAGTACGCGGGCGTCTGCGGTGTGATGGACATGGTGGCATCGCTCGAATGGGTGCGCGATAACATCGGCAACTTCGGCGGCGATCCGTCGCGCGTGATGGTCTTCGGCCAGTCCGGCGGCGGGTCGAAGACATCGACGCTGCTCGGCACACCGGCGGCGAAAGGACTTTTCCATCGCGCGGCCGTCCAGAGCGGGTCGACGCTGCGACTGGCGGACGAAGCGGCCGCGGCGAAATCGGCCGACCTGCTGTTGCAGAAGCTCGGCATTCCGAAGACGCGCATCGCCGACATTCAGAAGGTGTCGTGGGAGCAGATCCTGGAGGCGCAGGTTGCGGCGCAGGGCGCGGCGTTCACGCCGGTGATGGACGGCAAGTACTTGCCGCACCATCCGTTCGATCCGACGGCCCCCGCCGAATCGCGCGACGAGCCCGTCATCATCTCG
>DASQHH010000460.1:0-5207 GCA_035632195.1 Vicinamibacterales bacterium | reverse complement strand
CGTCGACGACGACGGCTCTCGGACGATGGAGAAATGCGGCGCTCATGACGAGACGCTGCTTCATGCCGTGCGAGAAGCTCTCGACCAGTTCGTGCTCCCAGCGGTGGATTTCGAAAAGCTCGAGCATCTCCTTGACGCGATGATCGACGCTTTCTCCGGGGGCCCCTGCCCCCCGGCCCTCTCCGTCGATGCCGAACAGACCCGCGTGGAAGCGCAGGAACTCGCCGGCCGTCAGCTTGTCGTAGATGAACGGCCGGTCCGGAATGAACCCGAGCGACTGCTTCGCCGCCTCTGGATGGACCGCCATGTCGTGGCCGTTGACGACGATGCGTCCGGAGGTGGCCTTCAACAGCCCCGCAATCATCCGGATCGTCGTCGTCTTGCCGGCACCGTTCGGTCCGAGGAAGCCGTGGATCTCCCCCGGCTTCACGTCGAGCGACACGTCGTCCACCGCAGTGAACGAGCCGTATTTCTTGACGAGGCGCTCGATCTGAATCATCGGCAGCACGACGCGGACCAGCATCCGCCGGCCGTTTTCTTCGGGATGGGCACCGACAGCGGACCGAGGTCGGCCGGCTGGCGGCCGACGAGTATCGGCGTCGAGTTCGGCGCGAGCTCGAGGTCGAGCATCGCAATCTTGATTTTGCCGATGAGCGGCAGAATCTCGACCTGTTTCTCGAGGCCGCCGCGCGTGACCCGCACGTGCGTCGCATCGGCGGGAAATTCGTTCAGCGTCGGATCGACCGGCAGCCACAGTCCCCGGTTCCTGCCCTCGTCGATGTAGACCTCCGGCCAGGCGTGGTAGTAGAACGCGCCGTGGACGTACACGAGGCCGACGGCAATCCGCGACGGCACGCCGACGCTGCGCGCCATGGCGACGAACAGCGCCGTGTGCTCGTTGCAGTCACCGATCCTGGTGCGCAGCACCTCGCGCGCGGACGGCAGGCTGACGGTGGGCTTCTTGTCGAGAATCGCGTTCACATGGCGCGTGATGCGCTCGGCCTTGTCGCGTGGTCCGGTGGCGGTGCCGATCGCTTTCAGCGCCTCCGCGTGGATCTCCGGATCGTCGCTCTCGATGAGCGCTTCGGGCGCCAGATATTTCGCCGCATCGCGATCCCCGGGCCCGGCAACGAGCGACTGCGGATCGACGAGCGTGACGACGTCGCCCTCCACCGTCTGACCCGCGCCCTGCATGTCGTCGTTCGATCCGGGGGCCCCTGCCCCGCGGAACGAAGACAGGTCGACTCCGCTGATGCGCAGCTGCAGCCGCCGGACGTCGCGGGGCTCGTCGATGCGCGTCCGCTGGCGCCGCGTCGCGGTCGGAACGACCGCAGCCTCGTGCAGCAGATCGCTGCGGATGCGGCCCGGCACTGCCATCGCCTGCGCGCTCTGCGCCGTCTCCCGGACGGTGATCAGGCCGAGCGGGCTCTCCTCGCGCACCACTTCCCCGGTGTCCGTCATCCATGACGTCGTCTTCAGGCCCGTGAACTGCATCTCGACCCGGAACGCTGGCACGGGCTTCGACGCGGCGATGACGATCTCGCGCTTGCCGACGTCCACGACGACCGGCGCGTTGCGCAGCGTCGCCGGGTCGAACACGGTCCACGTGTAGTGCGCGCCGGCCTTCAGTCCACCTGCGGCGAGCCGCCGCGACAGGTTCAGCGACAGCGCCGGCGGTTCGGGCAGCGTCCGTACTTCAGTGCGCTCCCCGCTCGGCGTCGCGATCGTCAGCGCGATGCGGTTTCCGTCCACCTTGCCTCGGACCGCGACCGCGCCCGTACCGGGATCGAGCGAGAACTCGAACGCCTGCAGCGTGAACGACGCGTCGACGTCCGCGCGCGTGTGAATGGTCGCAGGCGTCGTCGCGCCGAGCAGCGCCATCTGCAGGCGGCCGTCTTCGTCGATTTCGAAGCCGTCGCCCTTCGCCACCGTCTGGTTGACCGTGAATCCGATTTTCTCGCCGCGGTAATACACGCCGTTCCACGCGGCCGCGGATCCATAGCGCGCGAGATCGGTCGCCAGGTTCGTCGCCGCCGCGCGGATCAGTGTGCGGTCGACGAGCACGGCCATCACGGCCAGCCACGCGATCACGACGACGACGGAGACAGGACGGGTGACGCGCCGCGGGAGCGGCCTGATCAGCCTGAACATCCTTGGCGGGGGCACGAACAATATGACTCTTGGATGAGGTGGGTGGTTTCCCAATCGAATTATAGATGAGTCGCCGGCCGAGGGAATGCGCGTTGCAACGCCGGGTTGTCCAAGCGCCTGATGCCTGAACTTCCGCGATCGCCGGCACGTCCACAAGCACCTGAGCCGTCAGTCGATCAGACCCCGCGGCACGTCGCGATGCGCCGCGGGGACCGTCCGATGATTCTGCTCGTCGATGACGATTCTGACGCGCAGGACATGTACGCGTCGTATCTCCGTTCGGTCGGCTGCGACGTGTTCAAAGCCGCGGACGGCGCTGAAGCCGTCCGCAAGGCCACCGAGCTCTGGCCGAACGTCATCGTCATGGACCTGGCGATGCCGAAGATGGATGGCTGGGAGGCGATCAGGCGCCTTCAGCAGTCCAGCTGGACGAACGTGATCCCGATCATCGCCGTGTCGGCGCTCGCCGACGGCCGCGACGCCGCGTTCGCGAGCGGCTGCGACGCGTACCTGATGAAGCCGTGCACGCCGCACGTCCTCTGGGCGCAGATTCAGACGCTGTTATCGCTGGCCCGCTGAGCTCTGCGACGATTCCGCGAGCAGATGCTCGACGACCTCGCGCAGCTCCTTCTTCAACCGCACGTGCTCTTCCCCGGTCGCCGGGCTCGCGAAGCCGGCGTGCACGCTGCGGACGCGCCCGTCGCGTCCGAGGTAGATGCTCGTCGGGTATGCGCCGAAGTTGACGATCTGCGGCAGCGCCTCGGCAATCACCTTCGACTGCGGCGTCGGGTTCGTCGTCCCCGCGTAGAGCATCGGGTACTGGATGTTGTAGCGCTTGACGAACGACGCGACGCGCGGGCGGTAGACGGCGGGATTCGGATCGTTCTCGAACATCAGGCCGACGATTTCGAGTCCGCGCGCGTGGTAGTCGCGATAGAGCTCGCCGAGGAACGGCGCTTCGTCGTGGCAGTTCGGACACCAGCTGCCGCCGATGGCGAGGATGACGACCTTGCCGCGGAACGCCGGATCGGTGTTCGAGACGACTTTGCCCGTCATGTCCGGAAAGCTGAACGCGAACGGAGTCGTCGGATCTTTGACGCTCGTGTAGCGCGACGGATCGGGCGGCTCCGGAATCCCCTTGGCGCGCGCCTCGGTGCTGCGGACGACGAGGTAGTGCGCGTTCCTGTTCAACGTGACGGACAGCGTGCCGTCGGCATTCGGCGTCGCCTCGAACAGGTTCGGCCGCTCGCCCGCGAAATGGCTCATCGTCAACTTGCCGTCGCGCCAGCTGCCGACGAGCGTGCCGACGTCGCCGTCCACGCGGAGAATCGAGCCTGAGACTTCGGCGCCCGACTGGCGCAGGTACACGTGCCACGTGCGCGTGTCGCGCGGCGCGGTCTGTTCTTCCTTCAGCCGGCGCATCTCCCACGTGCCGGCGAGCTGCGGCGGATTCTGCTCACCGACCTGCACCGGAGCGAAGCGGCGCATGCGGACTTCCTGCGGCCGCGCGTTCGGTCTGTTGTTCCGGTACGTGCCCTTCAAACCGTCGCCGTCTACGTTCAGTTCGAGGATTGTATTGAGGAAGTCGTATTCGAACTTCGCGACGCCGTCGGCAAACGTTCCCGAGGTCGAACCGATCTTGCGATCGCCTTCGAAGAAAAAGCCCTGCGCGCCGGACGCGGTCGTTTCGATCTCGAAACGGAACGGAATCTCGAAGGCGGGATTGTTCTGTCCGCCGCCGTTCATGATGACGGCATCCCAAAGACCATCGATCTTCGAGGCTGCCGAAGCCGGACGGTTGAGCGCGATGACAGCCGCGCTGGTGACCAGAATCGCCGCGACGAGCCAACGGTGTGCGCGCGGAGTCACGCCATTTCGCATATCCAACCTCTGGAACGCCATTCTACTGCCGAACGCCCCCCTGATTACTGCTTCACTCCCACCGTGGCAAACAGCATCGTGCTCTGAATTTCCACGAATTGCGGACCGGCGGCGACGGCGGACGCCTTGTACGCTTCCAGCGACGCGAGGTACTCGGCACCGACGCGTTTGAGGGAGACGTCGTTCACGCGCGCGAGCGCGCCGTCGAAGATCGCGCGCCGCTCCGCCCAGACCGCGGCGCCCGGCGCGCCGAGGCGCGTCACCGATACGGGGAACAGGCGGATCGCCGACGGCTCGATCCCCAGCCGCGGGAACATCGTCGAAATCCGGGGACCGACGGCAAGATCGCCGTCAGGCCCGAGCGCTTCGAGCGCCGCGAAGAAACGCGTCGCGAGCTCGAACGTGCGCATGCCGACGTCCGACGAGCTGTACCAGTAGCGCGCGGCGTTGTCGGGCTCGATCACGAGCACGCGGCCGCCCGGCTTCGTCACGCGCGCCAGTTCGCGGACGCCGGCGGCGCGATCGCGCAGGTGCTGGAGGACGGCGATGCAGAACGCCGAGTCGAAGGCGCCGGAGCGAAACGGCAGCGCGCACGCGTTCGCCGCCGCGAATCGGGCCCGGATGTTGTGCGCGCCGGCCGCCGCAACCGCCTCTCGCACCCGGAGCTCGATGAGATCGACGCCGAAGAGCCGCATCTGCGAGATCCCGAGCTGACCGAGCCGGACTTCGGCCGTCCCCACACCGCAGCCGACGTCGAGAATGCGGGCGCCGGCGCGCGGCTGCAGCGTCTCACGAAGAAAGTCGGTGAACTCCGCGCCCCACCAGCGCTCGCGAAGGTGCTTGAGGGTCGACGCAGTAAGAATGTCGATTTCGCGCGAATTGCCTGCCGGGGGCTGGGACATGGCGGGCCAAGTGTAGCCCGCCCGCTTACGGAATGAACGTGAACTTGACCTGACTCGTGATCGTGCGCGGCAGGCCGAGGAACGAACCGGTCGCCGGCCGCGTGCGCGCCGTGATGCGGACGTAGTAGTCGCGCGTCGAGTCCACCTGTCTGGTCTCGCACAGCGGAATGCGCGTGCCGGTCGTGAGCCACGTCTTCACGACGGCTTCGTCTTCGGTGATCGTGTCGTCTTCGATGCGGCCGTCGACGGCGCGCGTCAGGTGATGGCGCCGCG
>DASQHH010000459.1:0-1868 GCA_035632195.1 Vicinamibacterales bacterium | reverse complement strand
TCGCGAACCTGATTAGTCCTTACGCGTGGTGGAAGAACTTCGTGTACTACCCCGCGCTGGGCGTCTGGCACCGCTTGCGAGCGCTCGTCGGCGACCCCACGATGACCGCCAGCCGGATGCGGGACTGCCCGCTGCGCCATATGTACACCCGCCGGGGCGCCAGGGCTCTCATCGAGTCGCAGGGAGCGCAGGTGACCGTCTGCGTGCCGTACCACTTCAATGTGTTCCTTTCACCGCTCGACGAGTTGATGCCCCGGACCGCTCTGCGCGCGACACAAGCGATGGAGGAAGGCATCGGTCGTTGGCCGGACTGGCTCGCAGCCGGGTGGATTGTGAAGGCCCGGAAGGCGTGAGCCTGACCGCTTCGGCCTGATTTCGTCAGCACCTCCGGCGCCATGAACCCCGGCACAAGCCTTCGCGTCGGCGTCGATGCGACGAGTTGGATCAGTCCGCGGGGCTTCGGGCGTTTCATGCGGAACGCCGTGGGCCGGCTGGTCGAGCTCGATCGTGACGCCACGTATACCTTCTTCATCGACGAAGCCAGCGCCGAGAGCGCCCGATTGCCTGCGAATGTCGACGTGCGGCGCGTTCCGCTGTCCGGCTCGCCGACTCGCGCGGCTGCCGCCGGATCGACGAGGAGCGCGCGCGACCTGCTCGGTCTCACGCTCGCCGTCCGTCGGGAACACCTCGACGTCTTCCTCTTTCCCTCTCTCTACACCTGGTTTCCGGTGATTGGCACCCCGACGATCGTCGGCGTGCACGATACGATGATGCATGACATCCCGCATCTGACGGTCCCGTCCTGGCGCGACAGAATCGCGGCGAACATCAAACACCGGGCGGGCATGCGTCTGGCCCGGACGCTCTTCACCGTTTCGGAATTCTCCCGCCGTGCGATCACGGCTCGCTTCGGAATCCGCGCCGAGCGGCTGTACCTGGTGCCCGAAGCGCCTGACCCGGTGTTCGCGCCCCGCACCGGCACTGCCCTCGACGCGGGGCTGGCGGCCGCCGGCCTTCGACGGAGCGACCGATTCTTTCTCTTCTTCGGCGGCATCAGTCCTCACAAGAACATCGAGGCGCTCCTCGATGCCTACGCGGCGCTCAGGCAAGACCGTGGCGACACGGTCCCGTTGCTCGTGCTCGTGGGGGAACTCGAGACCAGCGCTTATGCCTCCGCCGCAGCCTCCGTGCGCCAGCGGATCGCCGCGCACGGCCTTGGTTCGTCAGTGCGCCTCCCGGGCTACGTCACCGACGAGACGCTGGCCTGCCTCTGCACCGCCGCAACCGCCGTCGTCCTTCCGTCGTTGGCGGAAGGATTTGGTCTGCCGGCGGTCGAAGCGGCCGCGTGCGGCGCGCCTCTCGCCCTCAGCGAGCTCGAGGCCCATCGGGAGACCATGGGCGAGGCAGCTCTCTACTTCGACCCGAAAGACGTCGGCGCACTGGCAAGAGTCCTCGCGCGGCTCGACGCAGATGAACCGCTCTGCCGCCGGCTGTCCGCTGATGCGCGCGCAGCGGTGCGGGCGCGGACATGGGACACAGCCGCCGCGGCGCTTGCGACGATCGTCGCGAGGACGGCGCGGACAGACGATCAGGGACGGAGCGAAGGCCGTTGAGCGTGTTGATTCTGATGTATCACGGCGTCGAGCGTCGCGACGGTCCGCTGTTCGTCGATGCGGCCACGTTCGCCGGCCAGATGGACGCCATCGTCGCATCGAGGCTGCCCGTGTTGACCATGCGCGAGATCGCCGACCACCGGGACGCGCGTCGTCTGCCGAAGCGCGCAGTCGCGTTGACCTTCGACGATGCGTTCGTGAGCGTCGTGGAGACTGCGGCGCCGTTGCTCGCAGAGCGCAGGCTTCGCGCGACGG
>DASQHH010000458.1:0-11315 GCA_035632195.1 Vicinamibacterales bacterium | reverse complement strand
TAGGTCACCTGGCCGCGCTCGCGCGTCGTGGCTCCGCCTTCGGCCAGGCAGTACTCCGCGTCGATGTCGGCGAAATGCTCCGCCACCATGTGTCCAATCCCGACGCGCGAGTTGCCTTCTTCGCCGGACTCGAACAGCACGACGACGTCCCGGTCGAGCGGCACGGCGAGCCGCTTCAGCGTGAGGATCGTCATCAGCGCGGCGGTGGCGTTGTCCTTGTCGTCGATCGTGCCGCGGCCATAGATGTAGCCGCCGTCGCGCGTCGCGCTGAACGGCGGGAACTTCCATTTCGCGGCGTCGACGCTCACGGTGTCCGTGTGCCCCATCACGAGCAGCGGACGCTTGCGGCCGCTTCCCTTCAGACGCGCGACGACGTTCGGGCGATCGGGATCGGTCGCATAGATCTGCGCGGGGATGCCGTTGTCGTCGAGGACTTTCTTCAGGTACTCGGCTGCGGGGCGTTCTTTCTCGGTCGTGTCGAAGCGGACGAGCGCCTGGTAATGACGCAGCGTTTCCTCTTCGATCTTCGGCCACTCGGGCTGGCGGGACGGTGCCTGTGCCCCGAGCGACGCGCAACACACGACGGCGGCGAGCGTCAAGCGTCCTGGCGTCATAGCCCGCTATCGAGCCGCGGCGAGCGCGGTGACGATCTCCCAGTTGAAGCGGACGAAGCGGTACAGCTCGCTCTCGAGCAGCCGCTCCTGATCGCTGTGCATACCGTAGCCGAGCACCTGGTCTTCGACGTCGATCGCCGAGCCGATGCCGACGCACTGCATCCCGCGCGCGCGCACCTGCGCCATGTCGGTGGCGCCCGTCTGCATGTTCGGGAGCGTCGGCGCGCTGTAGATCTTCGTCACCGCGGCCTCGACGGTCCTGAACAGCTCCGAATCGAGCCGCGCCGCAGCCGGCGACGGCCGTTCGGCGCCCGCATTGTTGTTGTAATGCACGTCGACCGCGGGATCGTTGACGATCTGTTTCACCTGCTCGAGAAACGCCGCACGGTCCTCGTCGGGCACCATGCGCACGTCGAGCGTCGCCTTCGCTTCCGAGGGTATGACGTTCGAGCGATAGCCGCCCAGGATGATGTTCGGCGACACGGACGTCCGGAGCATCGACGAGTGCCGGGGCTCGTGCTCGAAGAGCCAGTCGTCGGCCGCGCGCGCGATCTTCGGATCCGTCGACAGCACGTCCCGGTACGCCTTCGCCTGATCGCCCGTCGTCAACGTCGACAGCTTGCGGAAGTACGTCCCCGTGGTCTCGTTCAGCTTGATGTCGGGCCGCCACTCCCCGATGCGGCCGACCGCGGCGGCGAGATGCACGACCGCGTTCGACTTGAGCGGAATGGATCCGTGGCCCGAGATGCCGTGCGCGACGAGCTCGATGCCGCGCGGAATCTTCTCCGTCGTCTCGACCTCGACGTATTTCAGCTGACCTTTCTCGCGGATGCCGTCACCGCCTTCGGCGAGGCAGTACTCCGCGTCGATGTCGGAGAAGTGCTGCGCCACCATGAAGCCGATGCCGATGCGCGAGTTGCCCTCTTCCCCCGACTCGGCGAGAAAGATGACGTCGCGGTCGAGCGGCACGGCGAACCGCTTGAGCGTCAGCATCGTCATGAGCCCCGCAGTCAGATTGTCCTTGTCGTCGACCGTGCCGCGGCCGTAGATGCGGCCGTCGGCGGCGCGGTCGGCGCTGAACGGACCGTGGTCCTTCCACTTCGACGCGTCGACTGTGACCGTGTCCAGGTGTCCCATGATGAGGAGCGGACGCTTGCGGCCGTTTCCCTTGAGCCGCGCGACGACGTTCGGCCGATCGGGATCGCTCGAAAGCATCTGCGCGGGGACGCCGTTGTCGTCGAGGACTTTCTTGACGTACTCGGCTGCCGCGCGCTCCTTCGCCGACGTGTCGATGCGCACGACCGCCTGGTAGTGCCGCAGCGTTTCCTCTTCGACCTTCGGCCAGTCGGGTTGTGCCTGCGCGGCGAGGACTGCCGCGCACGCCGCGCATGACGTGATGAATCCGACGATGTAACGCATAATCACGCCGTGAAGCTTACCATCGGCACCGCCGCCGCGGTCGTTCTCGTGGCCGCCGTTCCGACGACTGCGCAGCGCCGCGGCCGGCCCGCGCATCCGACGATCGTGAAAACCGAGAGCGTGGCGCTCGACTATCAGGGCCGGACGCGGCGCTATCTCCTTCACGTGCCCGACTCACCCGGCGGCGCGCTCGTGCTGGCGTTCCATGGCGGCGGTGAGACGCCCGAGAACCAGCAGCAGATCAGCAGCTTCGACGCGCTGTCCGATCGCTCGCGCTTCATCGTCGCGTATCCGGAGGGCATCGGGAAGTCGTGGGCCGACGGACGCGGCACGACGAACGCGGATCGCGACGGAGTCGACGATGTGGGATTCGCGCGGGCGGTGGTGATGGACATCGCTAAGACGCAGGCAATCGATCGCACGCGCATCTACGCGACGGGACCGTCGAACGGCGGCATCTTCGTCAACCGGCTCGCGTGCGACGCCCCGGATCTGTTCGTCGCCGTCGCCCCGGTGATCGGCACGATCGCCTCGAAGCTCGCGCCCTCCTGTCACCCGCCGGTACCGGTCGCCGTCGTCGGCGTGCAGGGCGTCGCGGATCCGGTTGTGCCGTTCAAAGGAGGCGAAGTCGGCGGCACGCTGCGGGGCGCCTCTGCCGGCGGCGCCGTCGAGAGCAGCCGCGCGACGCAGGAGCTGTGGCGATCGATCGACGGGTGCGATCCGACGCCGGCGTCGACGCCGATGCACGCCGGCGTGCAGGACGGCACGTCGGTGACGCGGCGCGTCTACTCAGGCTGCAAGGCGGACGTCGTGTGGTACGAAATCGAAGGCGGCGGGCACCGCTGGCCGCCGCACAAGACGCAGGGCGTCGCGGAAAACCTCGCGCGCCGCACCCTCGGCGTGTCCTCGCAGAACATCAACGCGAGCGAGACGATCTGGGCGTTCTTCGCGTCGCACCCGCGTTCGCGCCGATAGCTACTTACCGGCGTTGTACTGCGCGGTCGTGACTTCCTCGAGCCACTTCGTGCCGCCGCTGAAGCCGACGTTGATCTGCACGAGCTCTTCGTTCGGTGTCGCGCCGTGCCAGTGCTGCACGTTCGGCGCCGTGTAGTCACTTTCGCCGGCGCCAAGCTCGCGCACCGATTGTCCGCGCTTCTGCGTCCGCATCCGCCCCTTCTCGACAAGCAGCAGCTGCCCGTTGTCGTGCGAATGCCAGTAGGTGCGCGCGCCGGGTTCGAAATGCCGGCGCGCCACACTCAGGTCCTTGCCGTCCATCGTCACCGATGCGCCGGTGAACCGCGGCTGTGTCTGCATCCACGCCACCGACGCGGCGAAGACGGCGGCGAGCGAGAAGAGCACTGCAATGCGTTTCATGATCGCTCCCTATCTCAGCGGTGAGTAGTCCGCAGGGTCGAGAAAAATGCGTTCGACCTTCGTCACGATCCGTCCATTCAGCTGCGACTCGGTGTTCACCTTCTGCCATTCCGGGTCGGCCTGGAACGCCGCCCAGTTCTTCTCCGCCTCCTGCCGGCTTGGGTGCGCGAGCACGTAGATGAGCGTGTTCGACTTCAGCGGGTCGTCCTGCGGACGGAAGTACGCGACGCTCGTCATGTCGTGCTTCTGGAAGATGCGCATCGTGTGGTTGCGGAAGCGCGCGTGCAGTTCCTGCAGCTTGCCCTCGGGCGCCGTGTAGGTGCGCAGCTCGAAGACCCTGTTCGCGCCGGGCGCCTGCGCGACGGCGGCCGCCCGCGGCGAGAACTGCCCGACCACTACGCCCGCGATGAATACGCCGGCGAACGCGACGACTGATCGTCTGGTCATGATCGCTCCTGAAGGAAGGACAGGATCGCCGCCGATGCGGCTTCGTGCTGATCCGTGAGAAAGATGTGGCTGGCGCGCGGCAGCATCACGAGCCGGCTCCCCGGAATCGCACGCGCGACGACGCGTCCGTTGTCGGGAGGAACGAGCCGGTCGGTCTCGCCGTGGATGACGAGCGTCGGCGACTCGACCGACGCCAGGCGCGCGTGCGTCCCCTTCCACGCGCGAATCGCGTCGTATTGCGCCGCGTAACCCTCGTTGGAGCCGTTGGCCGACAGACGGCCCTTGAAGTCCTCTTCGATGCGCGCCCGCGGCGTCGACTCGTCGTAGATGTAGGGCGCCATCGACCACATCGCCTGCTCGCGGGGCAGCGTCGAGCGCGCGTTCAGCGCCGCGATGACTTCGGGCTCGGCGCGAACCGCCTCGCGTCCGCCGCAGCTCGTGCATCCGAGGATCAGGCGCCGCACGCGCGCGGGATGACGCAGCGTGAGCTCCTGCGCAATCATCCCGCCCATCGAGACGCCGAACACATGCGCCGCCGGCGCTCCCGCTGCGTCCATCACCGCGGCCGCATCGTCGGCCATCTGTTCGAGCGAGTACGGACCGGGCGGGACGTCGCTGCGGCCGACGCCGCGGTTGTCGAACAGGATCGTGCGGTAGCGCGTCGCCAGCACCGGCGCGATGCGGTCCCAGGCCTCGAGGCTGGCACCGAGCCCCATGACGAGCAGGATCGGATCGCCGCTGCCGTGCTCTTCCCAATAGATGCTCGCGCCAGCGGAGCTCGTGCGGGCCATCACGCGCTCACGATTGCCCGATGACGATCGGCCCACGCGCTCAGCGCGAGCAGGATTGCCGCTCCGATCACGCCGACGACGACGATCGCGTCGACCGACGGCGGCGGCCCTCCGGCGATGTTGCCCGCATAGGCGGCCAGCAGGAGGATCACGAGCGCCGCCGTCGCCCACCGGCCAATCGCGTCACGCGCACGCGTCGCGCGCAGATACATCCAGATGCCGATTCCGAACATCGCGAGCTCGACGACGACCGTCGCCGGAACCGACCGCCACAAGCCGAGCCCGACTTTCGGTCCGCTCGGATAGATCGGCATGTCCGGCCGGTGCGAGACGAAGTCCAGCAGCCAATGACTGACGACGAGCGCCACGAGCACCCAGGGCGTCGCCGGCGACGGCTCGCGCGTCATCACGAACGCGAACAGAATGGCCCACACGGCGAGGGTCGCGAGCGAGTGCGAATACGGATAGCTGACGAAGTCGAGCGGCGTCATCGCCGTATTGCCCGGATCGATCCGCACCTGTTCGATGCCCGCGAAGACGAGAACCGGCCACAGCAGATCCGCGAGCTGCGCGGCGCCAAACAGGACCGCCAGCGACATGCGCGGAGCGGCGCGCTTCGCCGCGAACCCGAGCGCGAAGTGCCCGATGAACATCGCGGCCAGATGTTACTGCGTTTACTGCGTAGCGTCTCGGTCGGCTTCTGAATCAGACGCCGTGGCCGTAGCCCGGCTCGTCGTGCGCGTGGCCGTTGTTGGGATCGTCCCCGAACGACGGCGTGACGCGCGGACGCGGAGGGTCGGCGTCGGGCGTGTCCGCTTCCGAGGCCGGTGCCGACGTTCCTCGCGCGGCGGGCCTCGGCGACTGGTCGAACGGCAGTACTTTCATATCGGTCTCCCTTGAGTTATCGGCAAAACGCAAAAGGGCCATCACCCGCGGAGGTGATGGCCCTTTTCGATCCCTGAAGTTGATTCCGTGCGGCTACATCACCTGCTCGAGCGTCGGCACACGAATGCCGACGCGAATAAGTGCGAGGCTCAAGAGCAGGAAACGCAAAGCCGCCGGACGCATGAACAGCAGCATTTTACTACAGCGGCTCGCCGAGCGTACGGCGGGCCGTTTCGGGCGTCAGCCGCTTCGCTGCCCGCTTTGTCGCGGCATCGACCCAGATGGGAAACCGGCGCAGCCGCATCACATGCTGCCCCGTGCGCGTGTGCATTTCGACGACGGCGTCGAGGCGCCGCCTGCCGATGTCGGGAGCGAGGCGCACGAGCGCGGGCCAGAGCCTGCGATGCACGTAGGTGACCCTGCCGTCGATGAGCCGGCAGACCAGCACCTGCTTCGAGTCGCGCACGGCGCGCGTGACCCAGAAGATGGCTTTGCGTTTCGGGTGATTCCACCAGTTGCCGCGAACCGGCGCGCCGGCGACAGCGTCGGCGAGCGACCGCCGGCCGCGGACGCGCGCGGACTCGAGCACGATCCCGTGCCGTTTGACGAATGTGATCGCCTGTCTGGCCGTCACGTCGTGTGCAGAAGCGGAGCCGCAGCGCGTTCAGTAGCCCTGTTCGAAGTCCACACGATACCGCAGCAGGTGTCCCGCCGCGAACCGCCTGTAATTGTCGATGAAGATCGGTGCGATATCGGGCGGAAAGCTGAGGGCTGCCGTGTGCGACGTGATCAGGACGTTCGGCGTCCGCCAGAACACGTGATCCCGCGGCAGCGGCTCCTGCTCGAAGACATCGAGCACCGCGCCGCCCAGGCGCCGCGCCTGGAGCGCTGCCGCCAGCGCCTCCTCGTCGACGATCGATCCGCGCCCCGGATTGACGAAGACGGCGCGCGCGGGCAGCGCCGCGAGCAGGTCCGCGTCGACCAGCTTCCGCGTCAGGGCGGTGTTCGGCGCGATCGCCACGAGATAATCGAGGTCTGCGGCGAACGTCAACCGGTCGTCGCCGTGATAGTACGCGTCGACGTCGCTGCACGATTCGCTTTCGCGCGTGTAGCCCTTCACCATCATCCCGAAGTGCTTCGCGGTCCGCGCCAGCGCCGCGCCGATGGTGCCGACGCCAATCAGGCCGATGGTCTTGCCGCGCAGCGTGCCGGGCGGCTTCGAATCCCACTCACCGGCCTGCTGCGAGTCTCGCTTTTCGAACATCAGCCGCTCGTGGGCGAGCAGGTATCCGAAAACGTACTCGGTCATCAGCGGACCGAACACGCCTCGCGCGTTCGTCAGGACGTAGTCCCGGCGCAGCGTCGGATCGAGCAGCGGCTCCACGCCGGCCCAGGTGGACTGCACCCAGCGCACGCCGCTCAGCGACGGCAGCGCCGCACGAATCAGCGACGGCTCGCCAAATACGACGTCCACGCTGACGTCCGCCCCGGCCGCCAGCTCGAGATCGGGCAGCCGCGCCGCAGCGACCAGATCGCGATACGCTCCGGTGTGTTTCGAGAGAATCAGCAGTCGATGCACCGCGACATCGTACCGCTTCGCCGGAGGCGCCGGCGACCGCGCCGAGAGTGCCGGAGAACTCTCTGGAGTGCCGGGCGCACCCTCGCGATCGCCAGGCACCCTGGACCATCAACCGGCACCCCGGAGTATTCCGGCACCCCGGAGCGTCAGCGTAAGTCTCCCCGGAGGAGCCGTCCCGTCTTCCAATCGCGAGCGATGACGGAGCGGTCGGGAAGCGCGATCGCTTCGAGCGGCTGTCCGAGCATCGGGCACCGGAAGCGCGTCTGGAGATCGGCGGGATCGATCGCAATGACGTCCCGCGAGTACGGGCGCGGCACTGCGCACATCGTTTCGTCGGCGTCGAAGGCGAACTTGCCGATGAACTGGCTGACGCTGCCGGACGGCGGCTGCAGCGCACGCGACCCGAGGACGCGCCAGCTTCCGGGCTCGATTTTCACGAGCGCGTCGTAGTCGTCGGCCCACAGCTCGTTCGCATTGCGGCGGAAGTACAGCGTCGGATTCCCCCGCCGGTCGCCGATATCGAACGCGCCGACCTCGCGGCCCGCGACTGGATCGTGCACGATCACGCGCGAGCTCCGCTGGACGGACACGAGCACCACGTCGTGGCCCGGCACCTGCGCAGCGCTCACGATCCCTTGATACGCGCGGTCGTAAGCATCAGAGGTGAACCAGTCGAACGTCTGCAGGTCGACGCGCCCCTCACGCGCGAGCACGCGGACGAGCACGTAGTCCCGCAGCGACGGCCCCGCATAGAACGTCGTGTAGCAGTACGGCACGCGCGCCCATACGTCCGCCCCGCCGATGACTCGATTCGCATCGTCGTCGACGATGGCGGAGCCGAGGACGGTCTCCGGCTCCGAGACGTGATGGATCGTGATCGCGATGCGGCTCGACTCGGTGTGGTGCGCGACGGAGAAATGGTCGCCGTCGCCGGGGTGCAGCGACAAGTACTTCGCGTCGCTGAGCCGCGCGGTCGTGGCGTTGCCGCTCGACGTCCGGAAGACCCACAGGTTGCCGCCGTCGACCCATCCCATCGACGAGACGACAATCGTGCCGCGCGCGTCGGCGAGCATCGGCGTTAGCGCGAGGTCATCAGGCCGACGAAGAGCCGCGTGAACTTCGGGAGGTCGATGTCCACCTGCGCGTGCACCAGCCGGACGCCGGTCGCCGGCTTGTCCTTCTCGACCCACGTCAGCGTCTGGCCGTGGCTCGTCCCGTGGCTGAGGTCGACGTCCATGTACACCTCCCGGCGCTTCGTGATGATCGCCGGGTCGAGCCAGGCGCACGCCGCGATCTCGTCCCAGAGATACTCCCGTTCCTTCGTGAACTGCGCGATGTACTTCGCGGCGGCGCTCGACGACCGCGAAATCTCGGCGAACATCTCGTCTGTGAACTTCGACTTGATCGACACGTCGACCGTCGTCACGTCGATGCGCGGCCAGTCCGCGTGGAGCACGACGTGCGCCGCCTCGGGATCGAACCAGAAGTTGAACTCGTGGCGCGGGCTCGTCGCGAACTCGGGGTCGTCGGTCTGCGGGTTGAGACTGCTGCCCATGATGACGATGCCGTTCGTCAGCGCGGCGATGGCGGGATCGATGGCGAGCGCCAGGGCGACGTTGGTCAGCGGCCCGGCCGCGTAGATGGTCACCTGACCCGGATGCGCGCGGATCTGGCGGATCAGAAAATGCGGCGCGTCTTCGGCGAGCGGCTTCGTGCGGGGCGGCCCCTCCGGCAGCTCAGGCTTCGGCGACGGTTTCGCCATGCCGTCGGTGCCCCATGCGCCCATCCAGCCGGCGAGGCCGGCGGCCTGCATTTCGACGTGCGTCTCGATTTGCGTGCGCACGATCGGAGCGTTGGCGCCCGGCACGACCGGCACGTCGGTCCGGCCGATGATCTCCAGCATCCGCAGCGTGTGCAGCACTTCCTCGTCGCGCCACCCGTCGCCGGTGACCACGGTGATGCCGAGCACCGCAGCCTGCGGCGCCTTCAACAGCGCCATCATCGACATCTGGTCGCTCCCGGCGGGACCCGACGCGTCCTGATCGATGATCACCAGACGCTTCGGCGCCTGCGCCGCGGCCGGCGCGGCGGCGAGGGCCAGTAGCGTGAACGTCAGCAGCGCGCGCCTCATCAGTCGCCGGTCGGCTTCACGGTCGCAGCCTCGATCATCATCACCACCGATCGCTCGGGCGCGCGCGTGCAGTGCATGACGCCGTGCGGCACCATGAGGCCCTGGCCCGGCCGGAGCTCCACCGTGCGTCCCTCGAGGTCAATCAGGAACCGGCCGGAGATGAGATAGAAGAACTCGTCCTCGGTGTCGTGCTTGTGCCAGTGGAACTCGCCGTGCAGGATACCGACCCGGACGACGGAGTCGTTGACGCGCACGAGCGTCTGATTGAACCATTGCTCCTTGCATGCGTCGGCGAGCGCCTTCACGTCGACGAGCTCGAGCGGGCCGAACTTCACGTCGGTGTTGATCAAGTACTGAGTCGAAGCCATGTTTAGAATCCCGTGGGCCGCTCGCCCACAACATTGAACGCGCGCTCCAGCGCGACGCCGACCTGCCCTATCAGCCCGTCGTCGAACAGCCGGCCGAGGATGGTCACGCCGTGTGGCACGCGGCGCGGCGGCGAGAACTTCGGCAGCGGCATCGACGGATCGGGCGCCCAGTCGCTGCGCGCCTCCGATATTTGCACAAAACCGGCGCGGAGCGTCAGCGACGGATGTCCGGTGAAGTTCGTGATGGTCAGCTGCTCGTCGCGCAACGAGGGCACCAGCATGACGTCGACGTCGCGGAAGATGCGCGCCATCTCGAGCGCGACTCTGCGGCGCAGCCGATCGGCCTGCACGAAGTCCACGGCCGACAGGAACCGCGCTTCGCGGAATAGATTCGGCCAGGCGTCCTTGACCTGCGCCTTCAGCGTGCCGAGCTGGTTGTTGAGCGCGAGCTCTTCGAACGACGCCGCGCCCTCCGCGAAGAGCACCGGCATCAGCGAGTCGTACGGCCATTCGGGCAGCGTCACTTCCTTCAGCTGCATGCCGAGCTTCTTCATCGTCTCCATGGCCGCGCGGTCGACGTCGGTCGCTTCCTTCATCCACTGCGCGATGTAGCCGGCCTTCAGCCCGGCGACCGGCGCGGTCACGTCGAACGACAGATGGTCCGCGACGACGCTGGAGGCGTCGCCGGCATCCGGGCCATTGATCGCGTTCAGCACGAGCACCGCATCCTCGACGGACCGGGTCATGGGTCCGAGCTTGTCGAGCGACCAGCACAACGTCATCGCGCCGGTCCGCGCGACGCGGCCGAACGTCGGCCGCAGACCGGTGACGCCGCACCGCATTGCCGGTGCGACGATGCTGCCGCCCGTTTCGCTGCCGATCGCAAAGGCGACGAAGGCGGCGGCCGTGGCCGCGCCCGGCCCTGCGCTCGAGCCGCTCGCTCCCTCTTCGAGCACCCAGGGATTCATCGTCTGGCCGCCGAACCAGATGTCGTTGAGCGCGAGCGCGCCGAGCGACAGCTTGGCCAGCATCACGGCGCCGGCTTCGTTCAACCGCCGCACCACGACGGAGTCGGCGTTCGGCACCCGGTTCCTGAACGGCTCTGCGCCGTACGTTGTCGGAATGTCTTTCGTGTCGAGCAGATCCTTGACGCCGTACGGGATGCCGTGCAACGGACCGCGGTACTTGCCCGCGGCGATCTCCGCGTCAGCCGCCTTCGCACGCGCGAGCGCGTGGTCGCTCGTCAGAGTGATGATCGCCCGGACTTTCGAGTCGAGCCGCTCGATGCGCGAGAGATAGATGTTGGTGAGGCGCTCGGACGTCAGCTTCTTCGACTCGATCCAGCGTGAGAGCTGCGTGACCGGCGCAAACGCGATGTCGTTGTCGGCCGCAGGCAGCGGCGCATCGGACTGCGACCGGACGAAATGATTCTTCTGGAGCGCAATGCCTTCAGGCGAGCGCGTGCCGCCGGGCTGTATCGCAGCGACTGGATTCCAGACCGTTGCCGGCGCGTCGGTCGGCGCGATTGCGACCTTGCGCGGTCCGGTCCGCCGTTCCAGGTACGGCGCCATCAGCGACCGCCACGACTCCGCGGCCTGCTGGCGCTCGGCCGGCGTCATGGTGACCTGCATCAGCTTTTCCGCTTCCTCGAACGTCTGCGGCGTGACCGCCGGTCCGACGCCGGCGCCCGTCCCCCACTGCGGCGGC